>QHPW01000453.1:0-3152 GCA_003219675.1 Verrucomicrobiota bacterium | reverse complement strand
GACACCAGCCGGTTGATTTCCCAGCTCACCAGCGATTCGGACGACCAGGTCCAGGCCGCCATCGGCGAAGCCTTCGCCATTTTCACCGGCGCGGCGGACCCATTCCTCAATGGCGCCGGGCAGAATTTCAATCCCGGCGAGTGGGGTTACACGCGAACCCGGGTGCAATTCGACGGACAAACGGTCGTGGCGGACATTCGGTATTTGCGGGAAGGAACAATTTCCGGAACGGTGCTCAACGGGCAGGGCGTACCCATCGGCGCGCGCGTGCGGCTGACCGGTGTCGGACCGCTGGCCAATGGCGACGTCGGATTCATGATCCGCGGCGAAATGAACAGCGATCCCGCGCTTGGCACTTTCGCTTTTCGTAACCAGGCCATGGTCGGCAATTGGGGACTCCAGGCGGCGTCTCCTTTCTACCCGGTCGTGATCACCTTGGATGGGCACACGACATCCATCGATCCGGATGTGACGAATGTCGTTTTGCAATTTCCCGCCGAACGCGAAGTCAACGGGCGATTGACCGGGACGGTGTTCGAGCCGGACGGTTCACCCGCCGGCGCGGGCGTGCGTGTCAAAATCAGTTTTGGCCCCGACTACGTCATCACAACCGACACCAATGGATTCTTCGACACGCAAATCAAGATTCCCGGTGGCTCTTACACTCTGCAGGCTACGGATCCATCAACCGGACTCGTTGGCATCAGTGACGGTTCAGTCACCCCGGGTATCATCAACGTCGCCAACATTCACCTTCTGGGCAAAGGAAGTTTGCAAGTGACCGTTCGGCAGGCCAACGGTTCGACGGCGACCAACGCGCTGGTGGAAATCAGTCAGGGCACATATCCGAACGATCATTATCAGGGCCCGGCGGACACCAACGGCGTGATTCGCTTCGACAATATTTTCGAAGGCAGGTACGGCGTCTGCGCGCAAATGCCCAGCGGACCGACCACCCTCTATGGCCGCGCCGGCGCCGATGTGTCGCCCGGACAAACCGCGACTGTGGAAGTGCGGCTGGGCGCCACCGGCACGATTCGCGGTTCATTCGTACGGACGGACCTGGTTACTCCGATAACCTTCGCGCAGGTCGCCATCGGTAACATCGGTTTCGCCACAACGGATGAGAGCGGGCAATTCCAGGTGTCGGGCGTTCCGCTGGGCACGTATCGCATCGCAAGCAAGGACCCCGTCACAGGGCACAGCGGCGCCACGACCACCACGCTGGCCTTCGATGGGCAGACCAATCAGGTCCAGTTGGTGGAGCAGATTCAGTTGCGCGGCGAAATTGCCGGGCGCGTTCTCGACGGATCGGGCACGAACGT
Source organism: Verrucomicrobiota bacterium (assembly GCA_003219675.1). GTDB lineage: Bacteria > Verrucomicrobiota > Verrucomicrobiia > Limisphaerales > AV2 > AV2. The sequence goes on along the minus strand of QHPW01000453.1, from coordinate 1,827 downwards.
AGTCGCCAATGCCGTCGTCACGCTTTCGACCGGCGACATCCTGTCGCCGACCCGCAGTATGACGACCGGCTCGGACGGCCGGTTCAGTTTTCCGAACACGTTGCCCGGTCCGTTCACGCTCAACGCCGTTGATCCCGTGACGCAATTTGTCAGCACGAAATCCGCAACCTTGCCCGACCAGGTTCCGCTCTTCCAGATCGACATTCCGCTGGTGCCTGTTGCGACGCTATCGGGCGTGGTTTACGAACCGGATGGAACAACTCCAGCCACGAACGCGACGGTGCGGTTCAACGGCGTTTTCGTGGACACGGATGAAACCGGACGCGTCTCCTTCAGTCGCTTGCTGCTCGGCAGTTACACGGTATTCGCTGTTTCAGAAGTGCCGGGAAAGACGCACAGCGCCGGTCAAACAAACGTGGCCATCAACGCGCCGGGAGCGGCACCCGATTTTGCCCTCGTGCTGGCGGGGGTTGGAACCGTGTCCGGCCGGGTGCTCGCGAGCGATGGGGTGACTCCGATTGGCGGCGCGACAGTCCGGCTTCAATTGCAGTCGCGGTTTTTCTCCGGGGACGCCGGAACGCTGTTGGCCGATGCGGCCGGACGCTACAACTTCGACAACATTCCTGTGGGCAATTACCGCGTCGCCGCGGAGTCCCAGGCGCTCGGCGCCAGCTACAACGGCCAGATCACGCATGATGCTCAGACTGATTCCGCTGACCTCGTGCTCAGCGCCAGCGGCGCGGTCCAGGGCCGGATCGTTCGCGCCGACGGCCTCACACCGGTGGAAGGGATCGACGTCCTGCTCACGTTCAATTCAGTCAGCGGCCTGCCGGGCCGGGCGGTTTCACGAACCGACACAAACGGGCTGTTCCAGGTGGAAAACATCCCTGTTGGCCCATTCAACCTGGAGGCCGTCTCTGTGGACTTCGATGGCATCGCGCGGTTGGGCGGCAGTCTGACGAACAACGGCCAGATGCTCAACCTCGGTCCGGTGCCCCTCGATGAAGCCGACCCCTACATCGTCGCGGTCTCTCCCGCGAACACCGCGGCGGGCATTTCCATCAACACCACCGTCGATTTGCTGTTCAGCGAGGCGCTTTTGCCCGGCAGCGTCAGTCCCAGCGGCATCTACATGCGATCCGAGGCCGGCAACGTCCCGGCAACGGTCCGGTTGTTATCCGATCCGACCAATAGCATTCCGCGCCTCGTGCGCCTGACGCCCAACAGTCCGCTTCGCAGCCAGGTCACTTACCAGGTAATCGTGATCGACAGCCAGCGCCAGGATCCGACAGGCGGGACAACCGGAGTTGGTCCGGTGGACCTGGTGGGCAGACCGCTGGTCGCGCCGTTCATTTCGAGTTTCACAACCGCCGACCAGGACCCGCCGCAACTGGTCTCGATCTTCCCGGGCAATAACGCAGTTCAGATTGATCCGCGCTCGGTGATGCGCCTGTCCTTCAACGAACCCATCCTGGGCTCGAATTTCATTTTCACCGTCACAGGGCCCAAAGGAGCTGCCTCCGGCGCGGCCAATGTCGGCTTGAACGGCCTGGTCCTGACCTTCACGCCCGCGGCCCCGCTCGATGTGAATGCGATCTACACGATGTCGGTGAGCGGCGTGCGAGACCTGGCTGGCAACCTTGCGACCAATCAACCGTTCATCGTCACGTTCGCGACCCTGGATACAATTGGCCCGACCATAGCAACACTCCGGATCGGAGACAACAAACCGCCGGTCGCAGGCAGCACGGTGCCCATCGAAGCGCTTCTCGCCGCAAACGAACCTGGCCTTAGCGTTCGATTCACTCAGGATTTCAACCCCGTGGG
>QHPW01000115.1:9639-14589 GCA_003219675.1 Verrucomicrobiota bacterium | reverse complement strand
TGGACTTTGTCATGGGGGAATGTGATCGATGAAAGGCCAAAACACATTCGCAGAAACGTCTGCATCGCGTGAGCAAGTCCTCGGGATTTTTCAAGATTGGCAACGATTGGAGTCTGGCCGTTGCATGAGAGAGCGCGATCTTCTCTCATTCACCACGACGGTGAGCGACTGGCGTGCGTCGTGCGACCTGCAAGGCTGGCAGGAGCTAGGAGTAGCATTGAACAAGTATTTCGGAACGACTTTTTCCAAAGACGAGTGGCGCGCAACGATGAATCCGGAAAAGAAGAAATACCTGCGGGATGTTTGCGCACTTATCGCAACCCGCGCCAAATTGCCAACGCTTGGTGATCAGAAAGTCTTTGGGAAGCCATGCAAGACAGCTTCATCTTTCTTCGCTTTACGCTCCTGCTTGCAGCTCGCTGGAGTCGATACTGCACGTCTTCGTCCTTCGACTAAGCTCGACAGTTGTTTGCGGTTGCACACTCAAGATTTAATCGAAGCAGTCACTAAACTTGCGCCGGGAAAGATGCCGCTGATGACGACAAAGTTGAATTGGGGGCATCGCCTCAGCGGCTGGGTTTGCCTGGCTGGATTGCTTGCTTTGGTTGCCGGCGGGGTTTTCGAGAGGCCAGATTGGACCGTTGCCGGATGTTTGTTTCGCGCTCTGGGTTTTATTGCAGTCACCGTGTTTTCAAATCTCCCTCCTTCCGAAGTTCGATTGGAGGGTTTGGAAACCTTCGGAGATTTGAGCCGAATGATTGCCAATGGAGAGAGGAATCTATGAGCAATCAAATCAAATGAAAGTGGAAGCCGCAAAAATGCGCAAAAAACACAAAACAGGAAATCTCCTTTGCTACTTTTGCGCCTGTTGGTGGGCATTCAGAGAATGAATTTTGCCGTTCCAGCGGAACTCGATGCCGAAATCGACGAACTGCTCACGCACTACCCGCAGAAGCGCAGCGCGTCGCTGATGGTGCTCCACGCGGTGCAGGCTCATTTCGGCTGGATTTCGCGCGAAGCCATCGAATGGATTGCGCGGAAGCTGGAGTTGCAACCGATCAACATCTACGAGCTGGTCACGTTTTATCCCATGTTCCGTCAGGAGCCGGCCGGCAAATACCAGCTCAAACTCTGCCGCACCTTGAGCTGCGCGCTGGGCGGTTCCTACAAACTGCACGAACATTTCTGTCAGAAGCTTGGCCTTGACGCGCACCAGCACGGATCACAGACCACGCAGGACCAAAAATTTTCGGTCGAATTCGTCGAATGCCTCGCCAGTTGCGGCACCGCGCCGGTGATGATGTGCAACGACGACTTTTACGAGGGCGTCAACCCGGCGAAGGCGGATGAAATCCTGGCGAAGTGCAAATGAAGATTATGAATTCCGCACTCCGCATTCCGAGTTCCGCGCTGGAAGGTTGGCTGCCCGACATGGATTTGAACCATGACAAACAGATCCAGAGTCTGCTGTGCTACCGTTACACCATCGGGCAGGCCGGAGCGTCAGGAAGGCTAAAGGGTTTCATTGATCAGTCAAGCCGCCATCCAGAAGCCGAAGTCAACAAAATGCGCTCCGTTGCCGATCGCCCTCACCCCGGCGTGCAGCAATCCACGGTGACCCCGCAGGAGTTGGAAGGGTATAACACTTGGAAGAAGGCCGAGGGGAAATACTTCTAAAATGCCAAGCGAATTTCGCCTCATCCTCAAGCACGCCGATCAGCCGGGCTACACGCCCGACATCGAATGTTATTTGCGTCACGGCGGCTACGGGGTGCTCAAACAGGCGCTCGCGCTTCAGCCAAAGACGCTTCCTGACGGCAAGACCCAAAGCCCGCAGGAGCAGCTTCGCGACGAAGTGCTCAAGTCAGGTTTGCGCGGGCGCGGCGGGGCGGGATTTTCCTGCGGGCTCAAATGGTCGTTCGTGGACCGCAAGAGCGGCAAGCCGATTTATCTGATTTGCAACGCGGACGAATCCGAGCCGGGCACATTCAAAGACTGCCAGATCATTCACAAAGACCCGCACCAGATCATCGAAGGGATGATCCTCTCGTGTTGGGCGAACGACGTGAAGCTCGCTTACATCTACATCCGCGGCGAGTTCGCTCAAGGTGCGAAGATTCTCAACCGCGCGCTTAAAGAAGCTCGCGAAAAGAATTTCCTCGGCAAAAACATTCTCGGCTCCGGCTACGATCTGGACATCTGGGTGCATCGCGGCGCGGGCGCCTACATCTGCGGCGAGGAGACCGGCCTGATCGAATCGCTCGAAGGCAAACGCGCGTATCCGCGCATCAATCGTCAACAACGTCGAAACGCTCTGCGCCGTGAAGCACATCGTCGCGATGGGCGGGGCGGAATATGCGAAGCTCGGCGCGCCGAACAACACCGGCACCCGCATCGTCAGCGTCAGCGGCCACGTCAAAAGACCCGGCTATTACGAAGTCGAGGTCGGCAAGGTCACGCTCGGTGAGTTGATCAACGACCCGGCCTTCGGCGGCGGATTGCGGGATGGACGAACATTGAAAGCCGTGATTCCCGGCGGTTCGTCGGCGAAAGTGTTCAAAGCGGGCGAGAAATTCAAACTCAAGCGCAAAGGCGCCGACGGCCAGATGACTGCGGTCGAAGTTGATCTGCTTGATTTGCCTTACGATTTTGATTCGCTGGCGCAAGCCGGCAGCATGAGCGGTTCGGGGGCCATTATCGTGATGGACGACTCGACCGACATCGTGGAGGCGCTGGCGAACATCGCGGAGTTTTACGCGCAGGAGAGCTGCGGCCAATGCACGCCGTGCCGGGAGGGTTCGCTCTGGATGGCGAAAGCGCTGCATCGCCTCACGCACGGCCAGGGACGCAAGCAGGACGCCGATTACCTGCTCAACATCGCGCAGAACGTCCAGGGCCGCACGATTTGCGCTTTTGGCGAAGCCTGCGCCTGGCCGGTGCTGAGTTTCGTGAAGAAATTCAAAGACGAGTTCGAAGCCAAAGGCGCGGCGGATGAGGAACACCGGGCGAAAGGCGCTGGACCAACTTCGGAAATGGAATTGGCGGCAAGCCCGCGCTATTGAAATGAACGCATACCGTTTTCAACGAAAGGTCGGGAGGACGAGCCGGCGGGAGCGTTTCGGTGACGTGGCGCAGGTTTCCAAACCTGCTGTATCGCCGATTTCCCAATCGGCTGGGCGTCGCGGGTTTGGAAACCCGCGACACAGCAGACTTGGAGGTCTGCGCTACAACCGCCAGGCGCTGCTCCAGCGCCAATCTTCCGGACGGGCGCAAAGTCCGGCTGTGACGGGATTGTCAATGATGTAACGGGAAATCCGCGCCTTCTCGTTATCATTCCGAATCCAGTGATCGTAAGATTCCGGTTGCCAAAACGGTTCTTCGCCCATGCCCAGAAGTTTCTTGGCGCGACGCGCAGTGAATTGTTTCCACGATTTCAGAATATCGCTCAACACTTGGTTCGGCATCGGCCAAACGATGGCGTGACAGTGGTTAGGCATCACAACCCAATCGTGCCGCAGATACCTGCTCCCGTGAAAGTGTCGCAGCGTGTCCACGACGAGATCAGCAATATCGGCCCGGCGCAGGTGACAGGCGCCCGCGCCTCGGTCAAGATAACGTTCTATGGTGCGACGAAAGTCACGCGCGATTTCTTCCTCCGAATCGTTGATGCTTTCCCCTCGCTTTGCAAAATTGCTCGATCGACGCAGGCGCTCGGCTTTTTCCCGCTCAAATTCCAACAACACCTGTTTAGGCAAGGAATCAGCCAGGCGAAACGTGACAAAGTAGGAAGCTCCTTCGCGCTTCACGTGCGGCAGGTAGCCGCGCATGTGAATGCCGCAGCGAAGCGGATTGGCTGCTATGTCCTTCGCGCCGCTGGCGCGAAGTTGGTGGCGCGCCCGTTCCAAGCCGGAATTCTGACTGTCCGATCCTCGAGGTTGCATGAGAAGAGAGTAATCGGTTGGCTTGTCGGAAGCGAGCGCAACACGCGTTGCGTAGCGCAGGTTTCCAAACCTGCTGTATCGCCGATTTCCAAATCGGCGGCGCCGGTGATGTCGGGCGAGTCGCGGGTTTGGAAACCCGCGACACAGCAGACTTGGAAGTCTGCGCCACGCGCTTTGCGCCTTGGCATTCAATAAAATGTCAGCAACGACCACAACCGAGACCAAACCCGCTCCCCCGCCGGTTGAGAAGATCCAGATCAAGGTGGACGGACGCGAGATTGAAGTGCCGAGGCTCATGCCCGATTGGCAGAGCAAATTACAGCCCACGACGATGCTTCAAGCCTGCGCGCTGGCCGGCATCGAGGTGCCGCACTATTGCTATCATCCCAAGCTCCCCGTCGCCGGCAATTGCCGCATGTGCCTCGTCGAATTCGGCACGCCGATGATCGGCCCCGACCGCAAACCGATCCTCAACGAAGATGGCACGCCAAAGATCGCGCGTTCGGTGCTGCCTTACGAGCCTGCCACCCCGCGCGGAGCGATTGCCTGCGCCACACCGATTTCGCCCGGCATGGAGATTTATCCGGGTTCGCCCGCGACGAAGCAGATGCGCGAGGCGGTCCTCGAATCGCTGCTCATCAATCACCCGCTTGATTGCCCGATTTGCGATCAGGCCGGCGAATGCAAGCTCCAGGAATACTCGGTGGACTACGGCCTGTCAGCCAGCCGCTTCGTCGAAGCCAAGGTGCACAAGCCGAAAGCCGTCGATCTCGGCCCGCGGATTGTGCTGGACGACGAGCGCTGCATTCTTTGCTCGCGCTGCGTCCGGTTCACGAAGGACATCGTGGGCGACGACGCGCTCGGTTTCGTCAATCGCGGCAGCTACAGCACGCTCACGCATTTTCCAGGCAGGCCGTTCGACAACAATTACACCCTCAACACCGTGGATATCTGCCCGGTCGGAGCGCTCACGTCGAAGGATTTTCGGTTCCAGATGCGCGTCTGGTTT
>QHPW01000115.1:4534-9605 GCA_003219675.1 Verrucomicrobiota bacterium | reverse complement strand
CGCGAGGAAAAAATCTACCGTTACGAGCCGCGCCGGAACGATGCGGTGAATTCCTGCTGGATGTGCGACGCCGGCCGGCTGAATTACAAATGGATCAATCGCGGCGACAGGCTCGTCAAATGCGGAGTGCGGAACGCGGAACGTGGAATGAAAGACGCGATCTGGGTGGCCGCATTAAATGAAATCGCGGACAAGTTGAAGAAAGCTCCGGCGGGTTCGGTCGCCATCGTTGCCTCGGCGCGGCAGACCAACGAAGAGCTTTGGCTGCTCAGCAAGTTGAAAGCGAAATTGAGCGCCACCAGCGACTCCGTCCCGCGCATCGGCGAAGGCGACAGGCTTTTGGTGAACGCCGACAGGAATCCCAACTCAGCCGGGGCGCGTCTCACCGGTATTGCGGCGGAGCCTATGGGCTCGATTTTACCGAAGATTGCCGACGGCATCCGTGGCGGCGGCATCAAGACATTGATTGTGTTCGGTGAGGACGTGACAAAGCGCGGCATCGGCGCGGATTTGCTCCGCAACCTCGAGACGCTCATCGTCAGCGGCTGCGCGCACGCCGAGAAGCGCGGCACGTTCACGAACATCAAAGGCCGAGTTCAAAAGCTCATGAAAGCGGTCGAGCCGCTCGGCGATGCTCGGCCCGACTGGGAATTTCTGCACGAACTGGTTTACAACGTCACCGGCCGGAACGGTTTCGTGAGCGTCGAAGGTTTGTTCAATCAGATGGCGCAGGAAGTGCCGGCGTTCAACGGATTGACCTGGGCCGCCTTGGGCGATTCGGGAGTCGTGGTGCCGGTATGATGCTGTTCTCAACGCAGAGGCGTGAAGCACGCAGAGTTGCGCAGAGGCTGGAGAACCCGTCGGCTCTCTGCGCTCTTCTCGTCTCTGGTTGACCAACGAATGGACTGGAACTTTATTTTCTTCAGCGCAGTGAAAATCGTCTGTGTCATCGGGGCGGTGCTGACGATGTTCGCCTATTCAGTCCTGGCCGAGCGCAAAATCTCGGCGTTTATCCAGGACCGCGTCGGACCGAATCGCGCGGCCCTGCCGTTGATCGGCAGCGTGCCGGTCGTCGGGCGGTTCCTGACCCGGCTGGGCTTCTGGCAACCGGTCGCCGACGGCCTGAAGGCGATTCTCAAAGAAGACTTCACGCCCTCCTACGTGCGCAAGGTTTATTTCTGGCTTGCGCCCGCCATCGCCCTCATCCCGTCGTTTCTGACCGTGGCAGTGATTCCGTTCGGTTCAACTTTGGGAAATCCGAACAACAAAATGGTCATCGCCGACCTGGACGTCGGCATCCTCTACACCTTCGGCATCGTTTCCCTGGGCGTGTATGGGATCGTGCTGGCCGGTTACGCGGCAAACTCCAAGTACCCGTTTCTGGGCGGCATTCGGTCCAGCGCCCAAATGATTTCGTATGAGATCGCGATGGGCATGAGCGTCGTTCCACTGTTTCTCATCGCGGGCAATTTGAACCTGGGCAAACTCATCGAATATCAGGCGCACCACGGCTGGCTGATTTGTTATGCGCCGGTCTCGTTCTTCATTTTTCTGGTGTCGGCGTTTGCGGAAACCAACCGGCTGCCCTTTGATCTGCCGGAATGCGAGACCGAGCTGGTGGCGGGCTACAACACCGAATACAGCTCGATGAAGTTCGCGCTGTTCTTCATGGGCGAATACGCGAACATGATCGCCGCTTCCTCCATGATGGTCGTGCTGTTCTTCGGCGGCTGGACGTTTCCGGGCCTGACGACGCCGGCAGACGCCCTCGCGACGGGCCTGCTGCACATCGGGATTTTCATCGGCAAAATGCTCTTGCTGATGCTGGTGTTCATCTGGGTGCGCTGGATGTTGCCGCGATTCCGCTACGACCAGTTGATGGACCTGGGCTGGCGACGTTTCATCCCGCTGGCGCTGGCGAATATCCTTGTCTGTGCGACGTGGTTGTGGTGGACGATGAAATGATTCAGGCAGCAAGAGAACACGAACAAGCAACTGCGAGTGGAAATCGGCGCATCGCGCTCTCATTAACACCCGCTGAAGCGGGGTGCTAATGAGACGGTGCGAAAGAACTGTTCGAATTCAGCGGCGTTAAAATGATCGTTAAACGCGAAAAATTGAATCTCTGGGAACGGCTCTATCTGCCGGCCATCATCGGCGGACTGAAGATCACCTTGCGCCATTTTTTCAGGAAGAAAGTGACGATGCAGTATCCCGAAGAGAAATGGGTCGTGCCCGAAGGCTATCGTGGCGCGCCGTATCTGGTGAAGGACCAGGATGGCAACACCAAGTGCGTCTCCTGCCAGCTCTGCGAATTCGTGTGTCCGCCCAAAGCCATCAAAATCATTCCGCCCGGCCCCGACGGTCCGCTCGCCGACCGCCCGAATGCGGAAAAGATGCCGAAGGAATTTGAGATTAACATGCTGCGCTGCATCTTCTGCGGCTATTGCGAAGAGGTTTGTCCTGAGGAAGCGATTTTCCTGATGAAAGACTACTCGCTCACCAGCACCAGCCGCGAGGAGATGATTTACAACAAAGAAAAACTGCTCGCGCTCGGCGGCATCCACAACGACCGCATTCAAAAATGGAAGCAGAAACTGGTAGAGGCGAAGGAGCAGGTGGCATATGAATGACAAGTTCCGAATGACGAATTCCGAAAGAATAACCGAAGCCGGAGAATTTAAGGACCCACGACTGCGCACGTCTGTCATTCGTCATTCGTCCTTCGGATTTCATTCGTGCTTCGTCATTCGTCCTTCGGATTTCCAAATATGCAGGACTTATTCTTCTATCTCTTCGCCTTCCTGACATTGCTCTGCGCGTTTCTGGTCGTGGCGAATCCTTTCAGCCGTGACCCGGTCACCAGCGCCATGTTTCTGGTGCTGACCATCGTTTCGATGGCCGGGCTGTTCGTGCTGCTGCACGCGTTCTTCCTCGCGGCGGTGCAAATCCTGGTCTACGCCGGCGCGGTCATGGTGCTGTTTCTCTTCGTCATCATGCTGCTGGATCTGAAAGAGGAACAACGGCGCAGGTTCAACGGGTTCGGCGTGGTGACCGGCGTGATCTCCATCGCCGCCATTGCAGCCATTTTCGTCAAGGCGATTTTCGAAAGCCCGGCGCCGGGCGGCGACGCGACACCGACTCTTGAAGGCGCGACGAAGCCGCTCGGCAGGATGCTGTTCAACGATTACGTGCTGCCGTTTGAGATTCTGTCCGTGTTGTTGCTGGTGGCCATGGTGGGTGTGATTCTTTTGAGCAAAAAAGATTTGAAATGAGAAGACAAGACGGAGTGTTGGAGAGGTGGAGTGTTGGAGTGGTGCAAAGTTGCAAGCTCCGTCACTCCATTACTCCATCACTCCATCACTCCGCCGCGTTATGACCGTTGGCCTGGAACATTACCTGGTTGTCAGCGCGCTGCTGTTCTGCCTCGGTTTGCTGGGCGTCATCGCGCGCCGCAACCTGCTGGTCATCTACATGTCGCTCGAACTGATGCTCAACGCGGCCAACCTCGCGCTGGCCGCCTTCTCGCGCTTCAACGGGCACCTCGACGGTCAGGTGATGGTCTTCTTCATCACCACGGTCGCCGCGGCGGAGGTGGCGGTCGGCCTGGCGCTCATCGTCGCGCTCTATCGCAAGCGCCAGACCGCGCACGTGGAAGACCTGACCACGATGAAACTTTAGAGAACAAAATGAGTCCTTGGGACATCCCAGCACGACCTCGTAGCAGCCGACGTGAGGAGGCTCTAACTTTTCCGAAAGCTCTTGCCTGTCGCCGGGCGCGCACTGGAAGTCAGAGCCTCGTCACCTCGGCTGCTACGATATGGTATTTGATAGAACATCCAGTATCCAATCAACGAGCGAGGGCGACGTTCGATGTTCAGAGTTCGATGTTCGATGTTCGATGTTACACCCACGGCCGATGAAACTCGAATTCCTTCCCTGGCTCATCCTGTTTTTGCCGCTGCTTGCCGCGGTGATCACGCTGTTCGCACAGAAGAATCGCGAGTTGAGCGCCAGGCTTTCCATCGGCGCGATTGTCTTCGGCTTCGTGCTCGGCGTCGTTTTCATCGCGGCGAACGGCTGGGAACCGCTGAAAAGGGAAACGCTTGCGAGCTGGCTTGAGGTCGGTGAATTGCAAGTGGACTTCGGCCTGCGGCTTGACCCGCTCAGTCTGCTCATGATGCTCATCGTCACGGGCGCTGGCGGCGCGATTCACATTTATTCCCGGGGCTACATGCGCGACGACCGCGGGTTCTCGCGCTATTTCGCCTGCCTGAGCCTGTTCACCTTCTCGATGCTCGGCATCGTGCTGGCGAACAATTTTCTGATGCTGTTCATTTTCTGGGAACTGGTCGGCGTCTCAAGCTACCTGCTCATCGGCCACTGGTTTGAACGCCCGTCCGGCGCGGACGCCGCCAAAAAAGCGTTTATCACCAATCGCCTCGGCGACTTCGGTTTCATTCTGGGAATCCTTATGATCTGGGCGACGGCCGGCGGACTGAACTTTTCGCTCATCGAAGACCAATTGAAGCAAAATCCGGCGTTGTTCGGGACGGCGGCGACGGCCGTTGGGCTGCTGGTTTTCTGCGGGGCGGTGGGCAAGTCCGCGCAATTCCCACTGCACGTCTGGCTGCCGGACGCGATGGAAGGCCCCACGCCCGTCAGCGCGTTGATCCACGCGGCGACGATGGTGGCCGCGGGTGTTTACATGCTTTGCCGCGTGATTTTCATCTTCAACGCTCCGGCGCTGCACGTCATCGCCTGGGTCGGCGGCATCACGGCGTTGATGTCCGCGCTGATAGCCATCCAGCAGAACGACATCAAACGGATCCTCGCTTACTCGACGCTGTCGCAGCTCGGCTATATGGTCATGGCGGTGGGACTCGGCGGCCCGACTCCCGCGATGTTCCATCTCACCACGCACGCGTTCTTCAAGGCGCTGCTGTTCCTGGGCGCCGGCTCGGTCATTATCGCGCTGCACCACGAGCAGGACATCTGGAAAATGGGCGCGTTGCGGAAGAGAATGCCGGTGACGTTCTGGACGTTCATGACCGGCACGCTTGCCATCGCT
>QHPW01000115.1:3600-4359 GCA_003219675.1 Verrucomicrobiota bacterium | reverse complement strand
GAATCGCCCGGTGTGATGACCTGGCCGCTGCGTGGTTTGGCGCTGCTCAGCCTCATCGGCGGCGTCATCGGCGTAGATGAAATTTACAGAGGACATTTCGGCGGCGAGAAAGCCGAACGCGCCGCAACGCTCCTGCAGAGATTTACGGAACCGTTCATTGACTCGTGGCCTGCGGCGGCGGCCGGGTTGCTGGCCGTCGTTATCGGCTTTGCGCTCGCCTGGGGTTTGTATTGGAACGCGCAAAAGGATCCCCTGCCGGAAAAACTTGGAGCGCTGGCGCGCGCCTTGCGCGACCGGTTTTATTTTGACGAATTTTACGAAGCCACAGTCATCAAACTTCACGACACCATCGCGGCAGTTGCCGACTGGTTCGATCAATGGATTGTCGCCGGCCTGATGGTCCGCGGCACACACGGCGCGACCGAGCTGTTCGGCCGCGCATTGCGTCTGGCTCAGACCGGCAACCTGCAGACCTACGCATTCCTGTGCGTGCTGGGCGTGGCGGTGGTGCTCTATTTTGTCATTGGAAAATGAGGACGCACACAAACAACCGGCGATCTAAAGTGAACCTGGATTGGTCCGCCCTCATCCCAAGCAGAGATTCCCCGGAACTTTGTGCGTGCCTTGCGCCCTTGAACCTGCCAAAGGCCCCCTCACCCCGTCGCTCTCCCCATCCGAGGGGGAGAGGGTGGCCGGCAGGCCGGGAGCGGGGCGGTCCAGGGACAGCCCGGACGCCATTTTTGGCGCGCGTTGGGACCA
>QHPW01000115.1:0-3576 GCA_003219675.1 Verrucomicrobiota bacterium | reverse complement strand
GAGCGCAAGGTTGCCCTCGCGAAACCATTGACAGCGCGGAAGCCAGATTAAATGATGCTTTTACTCATCGTTTTTATTCCGTTCCTCGCCGCGATTGGACTCGTGTTCGTGCCGAGGAATTACCGTTTCGTCATGCGGCTTGTGGCGCTGGCGACCACGCTGCTCGTGGCGCTGCTCGCCGTCACGCTGTTCTGGCGCTTCAACGCGGACGAAGCGTGTTATCAATTCGTCACGACGATCCCCTTCCTCGGCGCCGATGCGCTCGGCATTCACTGCCGGCTGGGCGTGGACGGCATCAACGTGGGTTTGATTTTGATGGGCGCCATCGTTGCTTTTGCCGCGTCGTGCGTTTCGTGGGAGATCAAAGAACGCGAGAAGGAATTTTACATTCTGCTGCTGGTGATGAGCGGCGGCATCCTCGGCGCTTTCGCGTCGCTGGACCTCTTTTTCTTCTATTTCTTCCACGAACTCGCACTGGTGCCGACGTTCATCATGATCGGCGTCTGGGGCCGCGGCGAAAACAGGAACTACGCGACATTCCAGATCACGCTTTACCTCAGCCTGGGCGCGCTCATCGCGTTGATTGGCCTGATCGCCCTGTATCTGCAATTGCCGGCGGACCGGCGCACGTTCGATATTGAGGCAATCATCCGACACTTCAATGACAGGCCGATGTCCGAAAACGCGCAGCAATTCATCTTTCCACTGCTCATGTTCGGCTTTGGAATCCTGGTGTCGCTCTGGCCGTTTCACACCTGGGCGCCGCTCGGCTACAGTTCTGCGCCGACAGCGACCGCGATGCTCCACGCCGGCGTGCTGAAAAAGTTCGGTTTGTATGGCCTCATCCGCGTCGCTTTACCGCTGATGCCTGACGGCGCGAAATCGTGGCTGCACATTCTGGCGCTGCTCTGCCTTGGCAACATTCTCTACTGCGGCCTCGTCGCCATGAGACAAAAAGACCTCAACCTGCTGCTCGGCAATTCGAGTGTCGCGCACATGGGCTTCGTGTTCCTCGGCATTGCGAGCCTGAGCCTGGTCGGCGTCACCGGCGCGGTGGTGGTGATGATCGCGCACGGCTTGCTGGCGGCGCTGGCGTTCGCTTTGAGCGGCTATCTGTATCAACAGGCCGAAACGCTCGACATGACGCGCATGGGCGGCCTGATGCAACGGCTGCCGTTTGTCGGCGCGGCGATGGTCCTGGCGATGCTCGCGGGTTGCGGCCTGCCCGGATTTGCCAACTTCGTCGGGGAAGTGATGGTGTTTTTTGGCGCGTGGAAGAGCGACCTGGCAGACGCGCAACGGCTCGTCATCGTGACCGCCTGGGGCGGACTTATCATCGGCGCGCTCTATTCGCTGCGCGCCGTGCGAAACATTTTGCACGGTCCAGTGGGCGGGAAATGCGAATCCATGACCGACGCGAATCCGTGGCGCAAGGTGCCGTTCGTGCTTTTGTTGGGCGCGTTGATCGTTTTCGGTTCCTTCCCGAAGCTGTTGACCGAAAAAATCAAACCGAGCGCGGCCGTGATCGTGAACATGGCGAACGGCGGCAACCGGAACGCGCCGAACCCGTCGCCGCCCGGCGCAACGATAGCACGGGCAACAACTCTGGGTTCGGCAAGATGATTTTACGGGTGGGGCGCGATGTCCTCATCGCGCCGAGCCGCGGCGGGCCGGGGACGGCGCGCCCCGCCATCGGATCGGAAAATTCATGAACTATTCGCAGACGATTTTGGAGATGGCGGTGGTCGGCCTCGGGCTGGGACTGCTGCTGTTGGATTTGTGGACGCCCGTCGAACAGAAGCGCCAGCTCGGTTACGCCGCCGCCGCGGCGCTGGGGTTCGTGCTCCTGTTCAGCTTCAGCAGCTTCGTCGATTCCGGCGGGACAACCGCCGCTTTCAACGGCATGTATCTGCAGGATCGCCTGGCGTTGTTCTTCAAACGCTTCTTCCTCGTCACGACCATCATCGTGCTGGTCATGTCCGTGGAATTTGCCGACCGCATCTCAGTCGGCATTTCAGAGTTCTACGCGCTGCTCCTTTTCGCGCTGGCGGGGATGATGTTTGCCGCGTCGGCCAACGATTTCAGCCTGCTCTTCGTCGCAGTGGAACTCATCACGGTCACGTTTTACGTCCTCACCAGCTTTCAACGCACCCGGCTGGCCTCGCTCGAAGCGGGCGTCAAATACCTGATCCTCGGCGCATTGTCGTCGGCGTTCCTGGTGTTCGGCATCGCCCTGGTGTTCGGAACCACCGGCACCATGAACTTCAGGGAACTGGCCGCGGTCACGGCGGGTTTCGCATCCAACAAGGTCTTTCTGCTTGGAGTGCTGCTCGTGCTGGTGGCGCTTGGTTTCAAGATCGCAGCGTTCCCGCTCCAAATCTGGGCGCCCGACGTTTACCAGGGGTCGCCGGCGCCGACGACGGCGTTTCTGGCGGTCGGCTCCAAAGCCGCCGGCTTCGTGCTGCTGCTGCGCGTGCTTTTCAGCGCAGTCCCTGAGATCACCGCACAATGGATGAAACTGCTCATGGTCATCTCGGCGGTGACGATTCTTTACGGCAACCTCTGCGCGATTCCGCAGCGAAATCTGAAACGGCTGCTCGGTTATTCCAGCATTTCCAACGCGGGCTACATGTTGCTCGGCATCGCGGCGCTGAGCCACGCCGGACAATCGGCGGTGCTCTACTACCTCGCCGGATATCTCTTCGCGGTACTGGCCGCGTTCACCGTCATTTGCCTGGTCATGCGGCACACGGAAGACGAAGACATCAGCGCCCTCGCGGGATTGAATCAACGCTCGCCGTTCCTGGCTGCGGCGATGGCGTTGGCGATGGTTTCCCTGGCCGGCGTTCCACCGCTGGCGGGATTTTTCGGAAAGTTTCTGCTGCTCGAAGCGGCGGTGGAACAAGGGGCGTCAAACCACGCTTACTACTGGCTGGTCGCGATCGCCATCGTGAGCGTCGTGATTTCGCTCTACTACTATTTCGGCGTGGTGCGCGCGATTTACTGGCCGAAGGATGCGGCTGACTTGACTCTACGCCTGCGTCATCGGTATCCTTTATCTCGGATTGTTCCCGAATGTCGCCCTGAATATCACCACGCGGGCCGCGGCCTCGTTGAAGGCCCAACCGAATTTGCCGACCGCATCGATACAATGACAATTCCTGATCTGTCACGGCGGCTTGCGTCTTTTTAAACCACCCGCATCTGCACCGCGTCCACAATCTGTTCGCCGACAGTGATGGAACTGATGATGACGACGGTATTGCCTTTTTGCAGCAGGCCCTTGGCGATGAGCGTTTGCAGCGCGGGGTCGATGGTTTTTTCAGGGTCGGCGTGGTTGAACGAGGCGACCACCGGCGTGACACCCCAGTTCAACGCCAGGGCATTCCCAACCGTCCAGTTCTCACAGACGGCATAAATCCTGGAGTGACGCGGGCGCATCCAGGCGGCGTGCCGGGCCATGTTGCCGCGGATGGTGAAGACGACAATGGCGTCGGCCTTGAGTTCGTTGGCCAGGACGACGGCGCTCTTGACCATTTTCTGGCGCGGACTGGTCAAGTCGGCCTGCTCGTAAAA
>QHPW01000452.1 GCA_003219675.1 Verrucomicrobiota bacterium | reverse complement strand
GCGGCCCACGGTGGTCTTGCCGGTGCCGGGCGGTCCGTAAAGCAGCACACCCCGTTTCGACCGCAGTTTGTACTGGTTGGCTAGCGCATCGTTTTCCAGGGGCAGCACGATATTGATTTCGAGATTGCGCAGGACGTCGTCCACGCCTTTGAGGTCGGTGAGATCGACGGCCTGGACCTCGCCGAGGTCCACGTTGCTGGCGAGACGTTGGGATCGCAGGTATTCGATGAAGGTGTCGGTGTTGAGTTCCTTGAAGTTCACCAGCCATTGGCAGGCGGCTTTCAATTGATGCGCATTGAGCTTGGGCGCGAACCGGAAGATTTTCTCGAAGTCCAGTTTTTTGGAAGCTCCGCAAAATGTTTCCACCAGTGCGGCGTAATCCTCGACTTTGAAACGGTCGATGCCGAAGGAGTAACTGCGTTGTTCCGCCGCTTCAGCCAGGTGGCCCGTGGTGCTGAAGATGAGTTTCTTCTTCGCTTCCAGCGCATAGGAACACAGGGCCATCAGGATGGTGTTGAAATAACCGGTGCGCGGATAGAAATGGCAGCCAGAGGAAAGATCGACCAGGTGCAGGTCGTCCACGATCACAGCCGGGTGCGATTTGAGCGCGTCGAAGAGCAGTTGGTAAAGCGTTTCTTCAATCGCCATGGGGTGATTTTTCGCGGAGGCCTCCACGAAATCCTTCATGTTCAGAAGGACACCGCCGGTCTGCCTGTGGAGTTCCTGCAGAATCGTGGTCTTGCCGCGGCCCACGCCGCCCCACAAACGAACAATCGATCCGACCTGCAAGCCGGCCAGCAGGCAATCGAAAGCGCGCTTTTGCGCGGGACACAGTTGGATAGCGGACTGGTTCGACATAAAACGAGCGCTGTCAGATTATCCCAACGTCGGGAAATCTCAAGGGCAAGGGGTAGTGTCCTAATCTGCTTAAGGTGGGTGCGCCGCTGCCGCGGCGCACGGGGGTGCCGCAACACCGCCGCCACCAAATTAGGACACTGCCGGCAAGGGTATCCAGTCTCGCAATGCCAATTCATGAGAGCTTTTTTCAGGATGGTTTCTTCTTGGTTACCCGTTCAGAGCTCCGACCGCAAATCCTCTCTGCGCTCTTCGCGCCTCCGCGGTGAAAAATGAAACCGCCGAGACGCGAAGCGCGCAGAGTAATCTATCCCGTGTCTGCGGTAGTGAGCGGCGCTCTATGAGCGCCGTTTTCGGCGGTCACAGACCGCCGCTACAACCAAATTAAGGCACTCCCGTGTCTGCTCGCGGCTTGACTTCTTTCGTTCGTCTTGCGACTCTCCAAAGTCATGAAACCCAACACCCAATTTTCCATTATCGGCTCGATTCTGCTCACGTTCGCCATCGCTCACATCTCCGCACTGGGGCAAAGCCCTCCCACCCCGGGTCCCGAACACGAGGCCCTCAAAAAACTCGAAGGCACGTGGAACGCCAAGGTCAAAATGGGGGACGACGAATCAGCGGCGACAGCGACGTACAAAATGGTGTGCGGCGGCATGTGGTTGATGAGCGATTTCCAGGGCTCATTCGGCGACCAGAAATTCTCGGGGCGCGGCCTGGATGGTTATGATCCGGAGAAGAAGAAGTACGTGTCGGTGTGGGTGGACTCGATGAGCACCCGGCCGATGTTTCTTGAAGGCACTCACGACAAGGAGAAGAAGACGACGACGATGAGCGGCGAGGCTCCGGGACCAGATGGAAAGCTGGCCAAGCACAAGATGGTGACGCACATGCCTGACGACGACCATATGACATTCACGATGTTTATCCTCGGCACCGATGGTCAGGAGAACAAGATCATGACCATCGAGTACACCCGGAAGAAGTAGCGGAAATCCCTTTCCCTTGAGCAGGTGGGGCGAGACTCCGTCGAGCCCTGATTTTCTTTCGCTGGGAGATCAGGGCTCGACGGAGTGTCGCCGCACGGTTCATGGTCCCGATGCGCTCCCGATCTTTTGAACCTCCACACGAACGACGGTTCAGGGGGTTAAAGCGCGAAAGTTTTCGGCTTCCAAAAGCTTTGTTCAGTTTCACAAATTCGCTGGACGCGCAACGCGCGCGGATTCACGCTCGCGCCCGGACACCCATTCGAGAACGAAGGTTCCGCAGCATCTCGCGCCGCGCCTTTACGATCATGTCCGAGCAAGGCACTCAATCCGACCCCGACGTTTTAATCATCGGCGCCGGACCCACCGGGGCCGTGGCGGCGAAGCGATTCGCCGAGGCAGGCATGCGGGTGGTCGTGCTGGAGCAAGGCGGTTGGCCGGACTACTCCAAAGCGCGGGCGAACCATCCCGACTTCGAGCTGACCCTGGGCCGTTACTGGTCAGGAAATCCCAATCGCCGCCAGGCACTCGCCGATTATCCCATCGACGACAAGGACTCGGACATCTCGGCGGTGCTCTATAACGGCGTTGGCGGCGGCACGGTCATTTACGCCGCGCACTGGCAGCGCAACATGCCGTCGGACTTCCGCGTGCGCACACTCGATGGCGTGGCTGATGATTGGCCGCTGAGTTATGAGGATCTCCAGCCATTTTACGAGCGCGTCGAGGCGGACTTCGGCGTGTCGGGCCTCGCGGGTGATCCGGCGTTCCCGCCCGGCAAAGGCTCGCCGCTTCCGCCGGCGCCCCTCGCGCCGATGGGCCGGCGCGTCGCGAGGGCGCACAACGAGCTGGGCTGGCATTGGTGGCCGGCGCCGAACGCGATTGCCACTCGCGTGCATGTGGGGCTGCGTCGAAGGCGCGAAAGGTTCGGTGGACATCACGCATTGGCCGACGAACGTTGAGCGAGGCGTGCATCTCGTCACCGGCGCGCGAGTTCGCCGGCTGGAAACGAACGGCAGCGCACTTGTCGCCGGGGCCGTTTACGTGGACCGGGAAGGCAAGGAACATTTTCAAAAGGCGGCGGTCACCGTCCTCGCCGCCAACGGCATCGGCACGCCGCGCCTTTTGTTGCTCTGCGGTTCGTCCCGGTTTCCGAACGGTCTTGCCAATTCCTCGGGACTCGTCGGCAAGCGGCTCATGCTGCACCCGTTCGGCACCGTCGTCGGCTTGTTTGATGAGCACCTCGGCAGCACGCACGGCTTGTGGGGCCAGCACATTCACAGTCTGGAATTCTACGAGACC
>QHPW01000114.1 GCA_003219675.1 Verrucomicrobiota bacterium | reverse complement strand
CGATGTGATTGACGCGGATCGGGCGGTACCACGGCGTGCCCCAATCCCATTCCATGTCACTGCCGAAGCCGAACAACTCGCCTTCGGGACTGAAAGCGATGTCATAGGTATTGCGCTGGCCCGCAGCGAACAATTCGGCATTCTTGCCGTCGGCGTCCATGCGAACCACGAAACCGCCGGGCGGCTTCTTGCCCGCGCCGAAGCCGTTGCCGTCCTCCATGCGCGGCAGCACGATGTCGTCGGCGTAATTCCTGTGAGGCGACGAAGGCAAGATGTCTTCGGGAACGTTCACGAAGTTGCCGCAGACGACGTAAAGCTTTTTGTCCGGGCCGACCACAATGCCGTGCGGACCATGCTCGCCGCCGTCGCCGGACCGCTTCCGGATGAACTCGATGGAATCGTATTGATCGTCACCGTTGGTGTCGCGGAGCCGGTAAAGCGCCAGACCGTCCTTTCCCTTGCCGTTTACGTAAAGGCTGTCGAAGGCGTAAAGCAGACCCATGGCGCCCCGCACCGGTTGGTCGATCGTCTCGATCTTTGCAATCTTTCCGTCCGGCGTGAGCGTGAAGCGCAGAATGGGTTCGTCGCCCTGCGGTGAGACGATGAGGCGGCCCCTGGGATCAACGGTCATGCAGACCCAGGAGCCTTCGCCCGGTTCAGCCGAACGAACCAGTTCGACTTTGAAGCCGGGGATCGTGTCGAGCTTCTCGGCAGGTGTGGCGGTACGTGGGGCCAGGACATCGCCCCACGGCTGCACGCCGAGTTTGCCGCGGCTGACGACTTTGCTCCAGTTCGCGGCGGCAAAATCAGGATTCTGCCAGCCGTTCGGCCCCTCGGTCGAAGAAACCCACGACGTATCGGAAACGACTGTCTGCTTCCGGTTGTTCGCGAGCGACAGTTCCAGTTTGGCAATGATCGCAGCGTCGCCGCTGTTGTTCTGCCCGCGTATGGCCAGCAGGTTTTCACCCGATTTGAGTTCTTTGGTGACAGTGGCCGTGACCGCCAGGTTCCACCCCCGATTGACGGCCACCTGTTTGCCGTTCAGAAAAGCGGTCGCGCGGTCGTCGCCGGCGACGGTCAGAATGGCTTTGGTCACGTGGCCATCCACCTTGAACCCCTTGCGAAAGAACCGGACCTCGTTGTCGGCCGGCGCCTGGCCTTTGTTGTCGTGCCAGATCCATTCCGGCGTCTGGGCGCGGAGCAGAGTCGAAGCGGCCAGAAGGGTGGCGAGAGACAAGCGAGAGAAAGAAGGCATGTGGGCATTCATAGTGAGCATGTGATCCGGACGCAACACGTGATTACCGGTTCAGTATTGCTGCCCGCGGAGGCCGGGCAAGGAGTTTTTGGAATCGCCCCGGCGCCAAACCGGCGCACTGAAAGCCACCTCAAGACGTCTCCAAAAAAATCAGGGCTGCCGTTGGGGCAGCCCTGACAAACCGTGTTGAAGCGAGGTTTATTTCAAGAGCTCTTCGGCGATCTGCACCGCGTTCAGGGCGGCACCCTTGAGCAACTGGTCGCCGCAAACCCAGAAACAGAGGCCGTTGTCCAGAGCGCAGTCTCTGCGAATTCGACCCACCTGGCAGTTGTCCTTCTCCGCGACGTAGAGGGGCAGCGGATATTCGGCTTTTTCCGGCTGGTCCACGACGTCGAGTCCAGGCGCCTTCTTCAGAACCTCGCGCGCGGCTTCGGGAGAGACCGGCTTTCCAAACTCGGCGCTCACCGCGACCGAGTGTGCGCGGTAAACCGGAACTCGGACGCACGTGACACTGGCGCGGAATGTCGGATGGTGCATGATTTTCCGCCCCTCATTCTGCATCTTCATTTCTTCCTTGGTGTAGTGGTCCGGCAAAAAGGAATCGACGTGCGGCAAAACGTTGAACGCGATCTGGTGCGGATAAATTTCTTTTGTTACCGTCTGACCGTTGACGAGTTGCGTCACCTGTCGCCGGAGTTCCTCGATCGCCCTGGCGCCGGTGCCTGAAACCGCCTGATAACTGGAAGCGAAAACGCGCTTCACATCGAACGCCTTGTGCAGCGGATACAGCGCCATGAGCGTTATGGCCGTTGTGCAATTGGGATTGGCGATGATCCCTTTGTGCAATTTCGCCTCGGAGGCGTTGATCTCCGGAATCACCAGCGGCACCGAGTCGTCCATACGAAACGCGCTGGAGTTGTCGATGACGACACAGCCGGATTGGACCGCAATCGGCGCAAACTCCCTGGAGATGCTGCCGCCGGCGCTGAACAACGCGATGTCAATGCCCTTGAATGAGGTCCCGGTCAGTTCCTTGACCGTGATTTTCCCGCCGCGAAACCTGAACTCCCTGCCCACAGAACGGGCCGATGCCAGCAACGTCAACTGACCTGCCGGGAAGCCGCGTTTTTCCAGTGCCTTAACCATCTCGACGCCAACGGCGCCTGTCGCGCCGACGACGGCAACATGTGGATTCCGGTTCATAAAAGGGGACGCAATATAGCGATTGGAAATCCCGTGTCAACGACCGGGGTTCGATTTACGGACCGAGAATGACGCGATAGAACCGGTAAGGGAAGGCGGCGGCGTTGGTGTCCCCCAACTCGAACTCAGCGCCGGGGGCTTTGACGTTGGTAAGCGAGATCCAGGATTTGAGATTGGTCGAAGCTTGCAGCGTGTAGTTGATCCCCGCATCTGCGCTCAGGGTCAGATGGAATTGTCCGTTGGCAAGGTTCATTGAGCCCAGCGTGATGGGCGAAAGCGGAGTCACAATTACCTTGAACGTCGTGCTGTCGCTCAGGCCAGGCGAGCCATTATCCGTCACCTTTATGGTCACAGCATTCGTGCTGTCTGCCTGCCCGGCGGTTGGTTGCCAGGTGAAGATGCCGCTGGACGCGCTCATTGCAGCGCCGGCCGGCGAACCCGGGCCGAGGCTGAAGGTCAGAGTATTCGCTGGAATGTCCGGGTCGGAAGCGATGTTTGTTACGGTCAGGAGCGAACCCGGCCTGATGGTCTGGTCTGGCACCGACCTGACGGTTGGTGGACGGTTTACTTCTTTGACGACGACAGTGAAGCTCTCTCTGTCATACAAGGGCGTCGCGCCATCATCTGTGACCTGCACCGTGATGAGGTTGGTGCTCGGCCCTTGAGCTTCGCTGGGCGTCCAGGTCAACACCCCAGTCCTGGAATCGATATCCACGCCTCTCGGAGCTGAGACCAAACTGAAGGTAAGGGCGTTGGCCAGGATGTTCGTGTCGGTAGCCGAGTTCGTCACCACCAGAGAGGTCAGTTCATTGATCGACTGATCCGGCGGCACGGTCAGGACCGGCCGAATTCGAATCGAGTTCCGGTCATTGGTCACGAGGATTTCATCGAGACTCATCCGGGGATCCAGCTCCGAAAACGTTATCCTGTGTTGGCCCGCCGTGAGCGGGATTACTGTCATGTTGTTGATCGAGCCATTTGAATCGGAAACCTTGAATCCGCCGGGCGAGATATTAGCAAGGGTCCATCGCCAACCATCGCTCCAGATGCCTTGAAACGCGAACAATCTGCCTGGCTCTGCATCATCTGCGGAAACAAGGAACGACGCATACTGATCCTCTTCGAGCAAACGCACCCTGCATAAGATCGCGTAAGGGCCGGTGACAGGGATGTCCACGGCAAACGTTGCGGTCCCCGAACCGGCGCTGGATGTGGCAACGAATTGTCCTCCGGAAGCATCCGGATCGGGAGAGACTGCCATGGGAGAGACAAGAGTCGCGGACTCAGCTTCGAAGGGCAACTGAACAAACCGGGGCGGAATGGCAGGCGTTACCGTCAACAGAAAGCTTGTGCTCGCGTTTGTAATGCCATTGGAGACGAAGAGAGTCACTGTCGTCTCGCCAATTTCGTTGAGCGCAGGCACCACGGTCACCGTTCTGTTCGAGTCGGAACCGCCGAACAGAATATTGCCGTTGGGAACCACAGTTGGGTTCGAAGACAATGCCGAGAGGTACAGGCTTTCTGCGGCAATTAGCGGGTCACCGATAGCAAGAAAAATTGGACCGGCGGAGGAATTCATACTGATCTGATAATCAGGAATGTTGGCAATTGTTGGAGGGGGATAGCTCGGTGGAAAATTAGTGACAATGATGTTCGAGGGGTCGCTTTGGACTCTGTCAGAACCATACGCCGTGACATAAAAAACGTACGGCACCTCACTATCCAGATTTGTGAGGGTGGCGCTGGTTCGATTTCCAACGTCCGTGTTATTGGTGTAGTTGCTTCCAACCACGCTGTTATAGAAGACGTACCCGACAACGTTTGTGTCCGGGCTCGGGTTCCAGGTCAACGCAACACTGAAAGCAGCGCGACCAACCGGGCCCGAACTCAACAACGCCAGGATCATCCCGAGAAGTCTGACCTCGTGTCTCCGCGGGAGTTTTCCCAATAGATGTATGAATCTCATCTGACTCGGAGTCAACCACACAAGACACAATTCCTCTTCGCTTGAAAGACATTTGTGCAGCCGACTCGGGCTGCGGTGCTCCCATTGGCTCCGCAGGGTCCGATACGGCCCCGGTTCGGCAGCTCCGGGCGTCGATCTTCTGAACTTGCGAAAAAGAGCATGAAAGGAATACGTGAGCGTGGCCGTTCGTGTCCAGCCAACTTTGAGGAAGGCGAATGTGCCTCCTTACGTCGGCTGCTACGAAGTTTATGGTTCATGGAGAGGGCTACCATCCGTGAAAGGAGATTCCGCAAACCTCGTTGTTCCGGGACGTATTAATAACTTTTCAACACCGTTCGTTGGCCGACGTTGCACTTGTATAATTATTGGATTCCGGCGCCGGCCAAATCCATTTTTGGTGCTTGGTTTACGGATCGAACGCCCCCGATCGGGATTTTATTCAGCGATAGAGAACGGGGATGAAAAGGAGACACGTGCCAACATCCTTGACTATCCGTGTTCCTCGGTTCGGCTGGAGAACCAGCGTGGATCAGCGGGTCATACGCGGCCAATGAGCTTGTGTCCAACAGCCTTACGGCAGTGGTTCTCGGAAAGAATCTCGAGCGACTGAATCAGATCCTCCAGGCGCACGAGTCTATCCTTCTGTCCTTATCTCACTCGCGAATTTGTTCCTGCCGCCCCGCCAGGTCTCGGCGGCGAGAAGCTGGCAGCTTGGCTGCTTAAGCCGAGACCAGATGAAAATGATGAAGTACATTCACGGGCTGACTGTCGTGCGGCGGCTGAGAACTCTCTGTGCCATT
Organism: Verrucomicrobiota bacterium; assembly: GCA_003219675.1. GTDB lineage: Bacteria > Verrucomicrobiota > Verrucomicrobiia > Limisphaerales > AV2 > AV2. Next base: position 15,403 of record QHPW01000114.1, on the reverse strand, counting down.
CTCGTTGGCCTGGGACGCAAGCCCGGACGCGAATGTAGTCGGCTATATTCTTTACTATGGTGTTCTCGGAGGGATCTCCACCAACAGCCTGGACGTCGCGAATCAGCCGATGGCAACCGTTTCAAACTTGAATGCAGGCACGACCGAATTCTTTTTCGTGACCGCCTATAATGCACTGCGGGTAGAAAGCCTGCCGTCGAATTTGATTACTTACACGGTTCCGGGAGCGAATACAGCGCCGACGATTTCGAGCATGGCGAATCAGACGATCAACGAGGACACATCGACCGGAGCGATCAGTTTCACGGTGGGCGATGCGGAAACGGCGGCGGGGAGCCTCGCGGTGAGTGGCAGTTCTTCCAATCCGACTCTGGTGCCCGGTGGGAACATTGTTTTCGGGGGCTCGGGAATCAATCGAAGCGTTACCGTGACCCCGGCCGCCAATCAGTCCGGCACGGCGACGATCACGGTGACGGTGAGTGATGGGGCGTTGACGGTGAGCGGCAGTTTTACCCTGACGGTCACCCCGCTGAACGATCCGCCGACGATTTCGAGTATAGCGAACCAGACGATCTTTTCGGGCGGGACGACCGGGCCGATTGGTTTCACGGTGGGAGACGTGGAAACCGCGTTGAGCAGCCTGGCGTTGAGCGGGAGTTCATCCAATCCGTCGTTGGTGCCGAACGCCAACATCGTCTTGGGAGGCAGCGGGGCCAACCGGACGGTGGCCGTGACGCCCGCGCCGGGGCAGGTGGGCACAGCGACCATCACGGTCACGGTCAGCGACGGGAGCGCGACCGCGAGTAAGAGCTTTGCCGTTACCGTCAACCTGAATTCGCCTCCCACAATCTCCGCGATTCCCGATCAGGTCATCCCCGCGAACACGGCAACGGCAACGATCCCCTTCGTGATTGGTGATGTGGAAACACCGACGGCCAACTTGAGCCTCTCCAGGTCATCCTCCAACCCTGCCCTGGTTCCGAACAATAACATTGTCTTCGGAGGTTCGGGAGCCAATCGAACCGTTGCGGCCGCCCCCGCGATCAATCAGTCTGGCACCGCAACGATCACCGTCACGGTCAGCGATGGCAGTGCCAGCACGAGCAAGAGCTTTTTATTGACCGTCAACCCTGCCACCAATTCGACATTGGTCTATCTGCCTGTCGAAGCCGAGTCCGCTGCGCTGGTTTCGCCTATGGTTGTTGTGTCCGATCCGAACGCAAGCCAGGGCCAATTCATCAAGTCGCTCACCAATGAGCAGGGTACCGCTACATTTACCGTGAACGTTCCCGTCTCCGGTGTTTACTCCCTCTGGTGCCGCATCCTTTCACCTACCGCCGATCGGGATTCTATCTACCTCTCCGTGGACGGTGGAACCGAAGATGTCTTCGACACTGCTGAAGGCTCTTTGACAAATGCATGGCAGTGGACGGTCGTCAATGGGCGGATAGGCATTAATTCGACCAACGCACTGGCAGTCAATCCCCGGACATTTCTGTTAAGCGCGGGAGCACACAATATTACCTTCCGAGGGCGGGAGGCGGGCACGGGGTTGGATCAAATGCTGGTTACGAACGATCCCAATTTCGTTCCCGACATTATCTTTTCAATCACCGCACCGCCGTTCAGGATCTCCTCGATCGAACATGATCCCGCAGGCTTCGTCACGCTCACCTGGCCAACGGCGCCTGGCAATACCTATCGGGTCGTTTACAAGACCAACCTCGCTGATTCAGCATGGTTATCTTTGGGCCAGGACCTGACCGCCACCACTACAGTCACTTCCCGGTCCGACTACGTTGTTGGAAATCGATTCTATAGTGTCCTGGAGTTGCCTTGAATCAAAGTCTCCGCGGACGTCCAGACCGCGCAGACCGGCTTCCGCGTTTTGCTCCTGTCGGTGGCGTGTGAAATCCTACGCCTTCCAAACTCTGCCCGGCGGAGTTTTGATCCGTGCCATCGCGTTGCGAGTGTCAACGATGCAACCAGCCCACTCCGCTAATTCCTCGTAGTTCACACTGGCGTGGTTCGTCGCGACCAGCACGAGGTCAAAACCCTCGATGGTCGCACGGTTCCATGTCACCGACCGGGTTCCCGCCCAATGAGGATGCTCCCGGGTCGGTTTGATGACCGGCACATAAGGATCGTAATATGCGACCTGGGCGCCCTGCTGCTTCAGCATGTCCATCAATACGTAACTGGGTGACTCGCGGTCGTCATCCACATTCGGCTTGTACGCCAGCCCGATCACAAGGATCCGGCTGCCATTCACCGCCTTGCGCCCTGCATTCAACGCCTCGGCCACGCGATGCACGGCGTATTCGGGCATGGCCGTGTTCACCTCACCAGCCAGTTCGATGAACCGCGTGTGTTGCCCGTATTCGCGCGCTTTCCAGGTCAGGTAAAACGGGTCGATCGGGATGCAATGTCCCCCCAAACCCGGACCGGGATAAAACGCCATGAAACCAAACGGCTTGGTTTTCGCGGCATCGATGACTTCCCAAACGTCGATGCCCATCGCCGAATAGACAACTTTCAGCTCGTTTACAAGCGCGATGTTGATGCTGCGAAAGGTATTCTCGAGCAATTTGGTCGCCTCCGCCGCGCGGCACGAGGAGACGGGCACAATGGTCTTGATGGCCCTCGAATAAAGGGCCTGGGCCCGCTCCAGGCAGGCGGGGGTATAACCGCCAACGACTTTGGGAATTGTCGCCACTTTGCTGTCCGGGTTGCCGGGGTCCTCGCGCTCCGGGGAGAAGGCCAGATGAAAATCAACGCCTGCCTTCAAGCCTGATCCCGCTTCGAGCACTCCGCGCAAATCCTCATCCGTGGTGCCGGGATAGGTGGTGGACTCCAGCACGACCAGCGTGCCTTTCTTGAGATGAGGCGCGATGGCCTCGCCGGTCTTGATGATGAAAGAAATATCCGGCTCGCGATTCTTGTTCAGCGGCGTCGGCACGCAGATGATGACGGCCCCGACTTCCTTGACACGGTTGACATCGGTCGAGGCAGAGAACCGTCCGGCCTTGACCATATCAGCAACGGCCTCCGCCGAGATGTGTTTGATGTAGCTGCGGCCCTGGTTCAGCGCATCGACCTTGGCCTTGTCTATATCCAGGCCCAGGATCGCGACGCCCGATCGTGCGAACTGAAGAGACAAGGGCAAGCCCACGTAACCCAAGCCGACAACTGCGACACTCATAGCTTTGTTATCCATATTAAACAATCATCGATTAACCACCCGAAGTTACTCTAACCTTCCGACGTTTCCTCAGTTCAGCCGACCGCGCCTCCTTTGCTAAGAAAAGAAGCTATTCAATGCAATCCTTTTCAATGCGTAACAAATTCGGTCCAATCAGACTTCCGCGGGAAAGCAAAAAAAACCGTCGACCGCACCGCCGAGGCAGCGCTGATTTCACCCGGATGGATCGAAAAGGAAAAGGCTGAAAGCGGACAGGGATTCCCGCTTTAACCTGAACTGGGAACGGTCCGACCAGGGTCGGGGGAACTGTTTCGGCTCGTCCGGGCGCCAAAACATCGCTTGAAATCATCGCGATCGGGGATACTTGCGCCCGGCTCGAGGTTGGTGACGAACAAATGATGAATCAGTTGCGTGGAAATGATCCCCGCCAGCCCCATGTCCTCAGCCTCGCTCAGGGTCTGGCCGCCCTCGGCCTTTCTGATCAGATGCTCGACGGCCTCGGGCCTGAAATGGCCGCTGGCTTTCAGCCGTTCTGAACTTAACAGCTCCTTTACGTAATCCTCCGTGTGATCGTTAAAAAAGCTGCGATGAATCGGAGCGCGGTAGGGGCGCTTCGGGCGGGTTAAAATTTCCCCCGGCAGTCGGCCATGAGCAACTTTCTTCAGAATAAACTTCTCCCTCAGCCCTTTTAGTTTCAATTTCGCGGGCAGGGAGTTGCAGAATGCGATCAACGGGTAGTCGAGGAAGGGGAAACGCCCCTCCACCGAATGGGCCATGGCCATGCGGTCGCCCTGCGAAGAAAGAAGATATTGCGAGAGGAATATGGTGATTTCCAGGTATTGACTCCGCTCCAGTGGTCCCCACTGCTGAAACTCGTCCGGATAGGCCATCTTGAACTCGCTTCCTTCTGATGCGCGCCCGATCTCATCCAGCAGTGCAGCAGAGAAAAAGCGGTGAGTCCGGCGCGTATTGCGCCAGCGGATTTCATGCGAGTAATGCGGCGAATCGGCGTTCAGCAGATCGCCGCGGAAAAAGGCGGAAAGGAATTGATTGCTGGATTGCTTGAGTCCACCCACATCGGTGTAAAGCCTTTCGAAAAGCCGGTACCGCCAGGTCGATCCGGCCTGCCGCGCCCAAAAACGCCGTATCTTCGCTTCTTTGAATATGTCGTAGCCCGCCAGGAATTCGTCCGCGCCTTCTCCAGTCAGGATTACTTTATATCCGGCATCGCGCACCAGACGCGAAAGAAGAAACATGGGCGCGGGAGACGTGCGGAGAATCGGCGTCTCGGTGTGCCAGATCACCTCTGGAAAAATCCTCCCGATATCCTCGTGCTTCACGCGGGCAACCTGGTGTTCGGTGCCCAGCCACCTTGCCATGCTCCGCTGAAACCCGCTTTCATCGAACTTCGGATCGTCAAAGGATATGGAAAACGTCGAAAGCCGCCTTCCCGATTCATTTCGAATGATCGAAGCGATGAGCGAGGAATCGAGGCCCCCGCTCAGGTAAGCACCCACCGGAACGTCCGCCCGCAACCGGATTTTTGCCGCGTCAACCAGCAGATTCTCCAGCCGACCGGACGCCTCTTCGACCGATAGTTCAGGCGTCTGCGCCGAGCAGGTCAGGTTGGGAAACTCCATCTTCCAATAGCGCTTCACCGACACCGAACCTTCATACGCCTCGAGATAATGCCCCGGAGACACTTCCCGGACATCTCGAAAGGCGGACCGGGGAGACAACGGGCTCCAGTAGGTGAAGATCTGCCCAAGCGCAACAGGATCGATTTCCGCTTTAACATCTCCAGCGGCGAACAGCGCCTTCACCTCCGAACCAAACAAGAGCTTCTTTCCCGTAATCGTGTAGTAAATGGGGCATACCCCGAGGCGGTCTCGTGCCAGCAGCAGCTTCTTCTTCCGCGAGTCCCAAATGGCGATGGCGAATTGCCCGTTCAGCCACAACAGGCACTCCGGGCCAAACTCTTCGTACAGGTGAAGAACAACCTCGGTATCCGTGTCGGTCGTAAAGCGATGGCCTCGCGCTTCCAACTCGGGGCGAAGCTCCAGGTAGTTAAATACCTCTCCGTTGTAAACGATCCACAAGCTCCCGTCCTCGTTGGAAACCGGCTGCTGCCCATGGTGCAGGTCGATGATGCTCAGACGAGCGCTTCCAAGCCCGGCGTCGTCGTCCAGATAGATTCCATACTGGTCGGGGCCGCGGTGGCGGATCATGGCGAGCATCCGGCGGAGGCGCGCTTCTTCAATCGGAGCGTCCGACGACAAGTTCAGGATGCCCGCAATTCCACACATCAGATCAATTCGGCCGTCACCGTGGCTGCCATCTCCTTGAGCTTCAGTTTCATCACCTTGCCGATCGCGTTGTGCGGCAGGCTCGGCAGACAGACCACAGATTCCGGCACCTTGAACGCCGGTAGTCGTCGGCGGCAGTGCTGCAAAATGTCATTGGCGCCCGGTTGCTCCCCGGCGGTGATCGAGACAAACGCCCTGATGGCTTCTCCCAGAATGGGGTGGGGAACACCGACGACCGCCGCCTCGACCACTCCAGGCAGCTCGGCGATCACGTCCTCAATCTCCTTCGCGCTGACGCGGTTTCCGCCCGACTTGATCATCTCCCGCTCGCGCTCGACGATGTAAATGAATCCATCCGCATCCACCCGGGCCAGGTCGCCCGTGTGGAGCTTCCCATCGCGAAAGTACTTGGCCGTCTCTTCAGGATCATTCCAGTAGCCGGGCGTTATGTTGTCGCCGCAAGCGACAATCTCGCCGATTTCGCTCGAGCCCGGCGCCACTGGCGCGCCGTCAGGCCGAAGCACTTCAAGCCGCGTTGACGGAAGACCCTTTCCGATGGAACCGAGCTTGTCCGCGAGCCTCTCGGGAGGCAGGTAGCTGAGGCGCGCCGTCCCCTCAGTCTGCCCGTACATGACGTAAAAGCGGACATCTGGAAATGCTTCCAGGATCTCCCGGATGCATGAATTCGGGAGCTTTCCCCCCGCCTGCTGCAGCCAGCGAAGGTCGGGAAACTCCAATTCCTTGAAACGCGACTTCCGCAGCAGGATTTGATAGGTCGAGGGAACTCCAGCCAGTCCCGTACACGCGCGCGCGCGCAATTCCTGCAGCGTCCTTTCAGGGTACATGAACTCATTGTGGATCACCACCGAACCGCCGACGGCCATTAAAGCGTGCAGGACTGAGAGACCGAAGCAATAGTGAAACGGCAGGACCACCATGGCGCGGTCTGCGGCAGTGAGTCCCATGTAACCCACGATATCTCTGGTGTTGGTGGCAATATTGCCGTGTGTCACCATGACGCCCTTTGGCCGGCCCGTCGAGCCGGAGGTAAACATCAACGCCGCCAGATCACGGGCGGGATCGATTTCCGGGAATTGCTCAATGGCTGCCGGAACGGACTGCAGGAGTTCCGACTCGCCGATGATCCTGATTTCACCCTGACTCAGGCTCCGGCGTACGCGGGGCGCATGCTTCCTGGACGCCAGGACGGTGCGAATACCCGCCTCCTGCGAGATGTTCGCCAGCGTCTCCGGGCCTGAATCGGTCGGGAACGGCACCGCGACCATACCCGCTCGTATCGCCCCCAAATAACTGACGACAAAAAAAAGGCTGTTCTCGGAACAGATCCCGATGCGGTCCTGCTTCCGGCAGCCTTCAGAAATCAAGACGCCACCCGCTTGATCAACCCGTTTGCGAAGTTTCCCGTAAGTAACCTGCGCCCTGCCGTCGAGCATCGCGGCAGCGTCTGACAAACCGGCGGACAACAACTCCGCAACCAGGTTCATGGCAACTCAGTCATTTTCCGAAACCAAACCCGTCATCTCCTCGCTCAGCGACCACAACCGGCGGGCGGCCTCCCGATCCCGGGAGGCCGCGGATGAATCGATTATCGTCTTCCGGTAAAAGTATTTTCCTGAAATGCCTTTGACCTGTTCCGAGGCCGCCAAATGAACAATCGTTTCCGCCCCTTTGCGCGGTAACACCAGTTCCTCCGTTGTTCTTCGCGAAGCGCGTGGCGACCATTCCCGGATCAACCGCGTTTGATGTTACCTTCGTCTGTCCGAGTCTGTCCGCCAGTTCGCAGGCAAACAGGATGTTGGCCAGTTTCGATCTGGCGTAAGCCAACCTGCGGTCATAACTGCCCGGTTCCATGCGCCAGCCGCTATCAACGCTTGCGGCGGCATGACTGCGGGAACCCACCGTGATAACGCGACCCTCGGGCGCCCGCGCCAGCCGATCCAGAAGCAGACACGTCAGCAGGAAATGACTCAAGTGATTCGTCGCAAAAGTCATCTCAATGCCATCGACGCTCTCCTCATATCGGTCGAAGCGGGCGCCGGCATTGTTGATCAAAATATCGATGCATTCATGTCTTGCGATGATCGTTTGCGCCAGCGCCCGCACTTCGTTCTGAACAGAGAGATCCGTTCGGATGAACTCCACGCGCCCCGCCCACGACCGGCGGCGAGCCAGATCCCCGAGCGCAGCGCCGGCCCTTTCGTTTCTGCCGATGAGCACCAGGTTGGCCCCCATCGAACCCAGCGCCCGCGCTGCCGCCCGCCCGATTCCCGACGTCGCGCCGGTAATGACGCACGTCCTGGTCTCCATCGACGCCATGGGGGACAGTTCAATATCCGATTACGGATGCGCGTGAGAATCGCCACCGGCTGCTCGCTTGCGGAGCACGAAGGCCGCAATGGCGCTTATGGAGTCCAGGTTGTCGGGAATCAATTCTTCATCCGCCACCTTGATCCCGTAACGATCCTGCAAATGGGCCACCAGTTCCAGCACGCCCGTGGAATCGACGATCCCCTGTTCGAGGAAGGACGCATCGTCCGTAACCCCGTTATCCTGTCCAAACAAGAAGTTTTGCACCACGAACTCCCGGATCCGTTTTTTGATTGGTTCCATGTGAAAAAGAACAGTGACCCGATTCCCGACCGGATATTTCTCAGCGTGACGGCGCCCTAGCTGTGGATCTCGGAAACCGCCTCGACCAACAACGAAGGCAGTTGGAGATAGCGCGTGGTGGACCGTTTGGTGTCGATGTCAGCCCACACGTGTCGCAACTGGTCCGCCGTAAGGCCGCAGGCGGCGGCCACCGCGCTGGCCTCAACGCCCTGGTTCTTGCCATACACGCACAGATCCATCAGCGAATAGGGCAAGGAGAAATAGAACTCGTCCTGGCCTTGCGCCAGGGAATAGGTGTCCGTTGTCGGCGGACGCTGCCGGATGGCCTCAGGCACGCCGAGATACTCGGCAATCTGATAGACCTGGGTCTTGTATAAATGCGCGATCGGTTTCAGATCGGCCGCTCCGTCGCCATTCTTTACGAAGAAGCCCTGGTCATACTCGAGCCGGTTGGGTGTGCCGGCGACCGCGTAATTCAGCCGGTCCGCGTGATAATACTCCAGCATCTTGCGGGTGCGCTGTTTGAAATTCGTGGCTGCCACGATCTCGAGATACGCCTTCAATGGCAGTCGCTCGCGCCGGGTATCACCGGACGGACTCAACGCCACGATCGAGAAGAAGTTAAAGCCGGCCCGGCCCGTGGAATCCGCAGCCACGATCTTCGACTGCCAGTCCTTCCCGTACTCCGGGATCACCTGGCGCACAGCCGCGTCATAACGATCGTAAAAGCCGACTGCTTCCAGAATGCCCGTGATGTCCTGTTCGACGCGTTCGATGCCCAACTGCTCGGCCACCTGCCGGCTCAAAACCAGCGTCGAAGTATCCGAATGCCGCTCCGGCATCAGGAGCCCGAACACACGCGCGCGCCCCAACGCGCGAACAGCCAGGGCGGCGGTGACACTGCTGTCAATGCCCCCCGACAGGCCCACGACAAGACCGCGTCGTCGCAATTCCCGAGCCAGCGCCTCTCGCAGCCAAACGCTGATTTTTTCAACTTCGCGAGCGGCGTCGAGGAGCAGCGCCTGCGGGCCAAATTTCACTCGTTGACGAACTTCTTCCATAGCTCGTTACCTTTCGCTTAACCCGCAGATCCCGGATCCAGACGAAGGCAACCAAAGCAGAGCTCTGTTCTCAACTCACAAATATGCAAAGTTTCGCATGGGGTTGCTGTGGAATATGTTACATGCTGCGCAATCCCAGTAACCGGCGATGCTTCCTCAAACCAGTCAATGAGCAGGACGCGCTCGTCCCGAGGATGAAGAAGCGTCCTTGACGCGGAAGAATCGCACTCCGTAACGGCGAAAGTGCTGCACGACTTCCTCACCCAGTTCGTTGCCGGCGTCCGAACGTTCCTTGAGCTCGATATCCATCCACATCACTCCGCGCCGCGAGAACGCCTGCCGCATTTCAACGGGAATGTGTCGCAGGCTCAAGAAGACCTCCACCTCCGGCAACGGGACGGCTTCATCTTCCAGAGTTTTAGTTCTGACCGCCATCCGCCATGAGGCACGCCGACGGCGCCAGCCGCGCCGCGCCTCGCCATTGACGCAAAACAGGCCGGACTCCTGCCGGCATTGGAAGCCTTCCGCCTCGAGAAAGGCGCTGAATTCCTTGAGAATATGACGGAACAACGTCTCCTTTTCCGCGCCGCTCAGCGGACGGGGAAACTCCGGCTCGCGGCTTACCACGCGCGCCGGGAACCCAACCGCAAGGCAACGCTCAGGAATCCTGCCTCGCACCAGCGAATTGGCGCCCACGACCGCGCCATCCCCAATCTGCGTCCCCGGCAGGATGAACACGCGCCAGGAGATCGACACGCTGTTGCCAATCTCGATCGACTCGAACTCCACCTGGTACCCCTCAAACTGGCTCAACCAGGAGGTGTGTCCGAACATCAGGCAATCTCCGCCAATGCCCGTGTCATCGCCGATCACGATCGACCGGGTCGGGTTAATGAAGGTCATCTGCATGATCTGGCAATTACGTCCGATCACCACCTTTGAGTCTGGATACTGCAATCCACCCACGAAAACCTGCTCGTTGATCCTGCTTCCGTCACCGATATCAAGATCCGGCGTGTCGAGCATCGTGGCTGATCCGATGTGGACATGCTCTCCGAGCCGGATCCTGTTGCCACGAACGAAGGTGAGAAAACCTATCTGCGTGCCGTCTCCAATGGTGACATCACGTCCAATGACCACCGAGCCAAACGCCAGGGACACACCGCGCCCGATCCGATAGCCCCTCAGCCTGTAAACCAGCTTCTTTAGAGCCGACGGCAGCCATCCATAGAGCAAGATCTGGCGAACCGGGAACCTGCGCTTGACGATCAGCATACCGAACGCCGGGTTTTGATTCTATGCACGCGGTAAAATCAATCCGCAGATGAAGTCGTGGAATGCAGCGAGCGATCCGCCGATTCACCTGAATACCATGCGTTCTATGCTACGCATTCCTCGACCATGCGCAAAGACCTTAAACGCCCGGTATCACACTTGGCGTCAGCCAACAATTCGGGCGCCGCCGTCCACCACCAGAGTGTGGCCGTTTATCCCGCTGGCGGCGTCCGAGCACAGGAACTGCGCGGCCCAGGCAACTTCCTCCAACGTATTCAGGCGCCCAAGCGGCGATCGTTTCGCCGCGTCCGCCAGCCGGCGCTCCGCGTCCGGGAGCACCTTCCACGCTTCGGTAAGGACTGTGCCGGGCGAAAGGATGTTCACTCGAATGCCGCGGGGAGCCAACTCCGCCGCCATGTGGCGTGCCATCGATCCCAAAGCCCCTTTCGATGCGCCCACCAAACTGTACTGAGGAATGGCGTGAACGGCCCCTTCCGACGACAACGCCACGATCGTGGAACCGGTCTGCATGCGGGACGTGAAACGCTGCACCACCTCGAAAAACGCGCGGACATTCAGATGGAAGGTCCACTCGAGCTGCCGGACGGTCAGTTGATCGAACGGCCGATGCACCCCGCTAGCGGCCGCATAAACCAGGATCGAGAGCCGTTCAAATCGCCCCGCAACGAACTCCACCAGGCTGTTAATTCCGGTGGAACTGGTCACGTCCGCCCGGAACGTTTCCAGCGCCACACCCGCTTGAACCGCCTCCTGGTCCAGGGACGCTGCCGACGCTTGCTCGCGCACATAATTGGCCACCACGCGGGCTCCACCTTTCGCCAGACGCCACGCAATCGCCCGGCCAATCCCGCGTGTCCCACCCACCACAAGCGCACCCCGGGCCTTTAGCGAAAACAGATCTCCGACATCGGCACCCGGTGTCACAAGTCAACGACCTCTGGCGAAGCCGGAGGCATGAAAGAATAAATGGCTCAAAGCCATACGGCCCTTTGGGCGATCCGCAGACTTATGCGGAAGTGCCAACGCGGTTGGCACCGCGAGCGTCAACTTTCCTGGCCAGACCGGTCCCCGTCCGCGACAGTTCCCGAGGAGGATCGCAATGCCAGGTAGGCATCCAGCACCTCGTCACGATAACCCGGAGCGAAGCGGTCCGCAGGCGTGAAGGCAAACAGGAGTTCCGCCGAGCATACTTTCCGCCCTCCCACCTCGATGTGACCTCGGGCGGTCGCAAAATCGTCCTGGCTCGTCTGGACGATCACAAAAACCTCGGCCATCTCGCCCGGTCGAACCCAATCGCGGAAGCTGGCCGAACGAATCTGGGCGAGCATTGCCTTGCCCCGCGGACGCCCTTCGGCGTCCAGGCACTTGCCCGCCGCCTGGGCCATCATCTCTGTCAGGAGCACCCCGGGCACAACGGGAAAGCCGGGAAAGTGATCCTGGAAGTAGTCTTCGTCCGGAGCGATTGCCTTGACCGCCTTGATGCGCTCGCCGGGCGTCAACTCGATGATCTTGTCTATCAGAATGAACCGCAAATCAGGTCCCCTAACCTGGACTTTCACAGCCCGCGTGGCCGACCTAAAGAGGCGCATAGAAATGGCCCCATCTCCTGACCTCGGCGGCCACAGGCTTTCGTGACTTCATGCGAAGTACGAAATATCCGCACTAAGTGGTCTATTTCATAAATACGCATACGTTCGTTGCGCCCAATTTGGCCCGTGGCGAGGCGCGAGGGAGGGAGTGTATCCGCAGCGATACTCGACCGACTGAGCAACGAAGCCACGGGCCAAATTGGGCGCAACCCACAGGGCGGCATGTCTTTTGGCCGGAGGCGTCGTTGCTCGCTCCTCACAGATCCACTGCGGGATATGCTCGTCGCTCGCGCCTGGCCTCCGCCCAAAATCCATTGCCGCGAACGTGTGCGTATTTATGAAATAGACCACTAAGTCGGCTTCCCGTTCCGTCGAAGTATCTGTAACAGGTCAGCGACTTTCTCCATCCCGCGCACATCCTTGTCGGACAGGATAATATTGAACTTCTCGTCCAATGCAGCCATCAGGGTCAGAACGCCCAAAGAATCCCAGGCCGGGATGGCCTTTCGATCCGTCTCGGGCGTAATCTTTTCTCGCGGTTCTTCGAACAGTTCCGCGATCCAGTCCAATGCTTCTTCCTGTGTCATAGGTGATGAATTCGGTGGCCAGCTCGGCTCAACGCGCCGTGTAACCGCCATCGATGATTAGATCCGTCCCCGTGATCCAATTACTCTGTGGAGCGAGGAGGAACGCCGCCACCCGGGCGACATCCTCCGGAACGCCCGTCCCCAGAGGATGGGTTTGCTCCAATTCACGAACGTGATCCGCCGACAATTTTGAGAGCGCCGCCTCGGACATGGGCGTACGCACCAGACCGGGCGAAAGCGTGTTGACGCGAATCTTTCGCCGAGCCAACTCGACCGCCATCGCACGCGCCGCCGCCAGGACCGCTCCCTTGGTGGCGCTGTACCCGATCTGCCCGGGCATCCCAACCCAGCCGTAGATCGACGAGATAAACAGGATCGATCCGCCTTCGTCCGTCACAACGTCTCGTCTTGAAAAAGCCTTCGCCAACTCTATCCCGGCAGTGACATTGATTTCCATCATTTGTCGAAAGTCATCGAGTCGGATGGCACTTAGCGGTTTGGTCTCCACAGTCCCCGCGCAATGGCATAAACCGTAAAGCCGGCCGTGAGCTTCGACCAATTTTCTAACGCAGGGCAGAATGCTGCCGGTATCCAGAAGATCGATCGAGACGGCGTCCACATTCCTGCTCATCATGGCTTCGGCGGTTCGCGAGAGTTTTCGCGGGTCCCTGCCCATCAGGACCAGGGCTGCGCCCCTGCGACTCAGCTCGATGGCGATTGCCTGACCGATGCCGGAGGAGGCTCCGGTAACGATCACCCATCTTCCGGTGAAATCCACGAATGGCCCAACCGTTGCCTTTTGTGCTGTTAATGGTTGATCCACTGGAAAGGTTGTCTCAACACCGGACAGCATACTCAAAGCAGAGGCCGCCTGGACGCCAGCGGCGCGCCGAATTCCAAGATTTGATCATAGAGCATGAAGATCGCCAGGTCGCTTAGCCACGCCCAGTCACGGTGCAATTCTCAGGCAGGATGACGTGATTTACAACGGCGGCCGGTGGCAGATCAACCAAAGCCGACCCCCATGATAAGCCTACCCCGTAGCCGAGCAACAGCAGCGTAAGCGAACGATCCGGAGGCCGCAGCAGGTTTCCTCGCGTAATGGTCAGCGGAACGGAAGGCCCGCCCGCGCTCCCGAATTCGCCGATGGTCAGCGGAACTTTTGCTTCAGGCACGCCGGCCTTTCTCAGGAGATGCCGTATGATGAATTGATTGGACTGGTGGAAGATGTAATAGTCGATCTCTTCCTTTGTCAGTCCGGCGGCTCGCAGGGTATCTTCGATCAGCGGCAGCACGCGCTTGATCGTGAAGCTGAACACATTCGCCCCGTTCATGAAGACATAGTGCTTCCGGGCGTCTTGCGGAAACCGGTCGCGAAAACCCCCTCCCGGAAGTATCAAATCGTCGCCGCCCGACCCGTCCGTGTGGAGGCTGAACCACCATTTGCGATCCGTCCTGGAGGAGGCGGCTTCCAGCGCTGTTGCTGAACCGGCGTCCCCAAAGAGAAGCGCGACAGCCCGGTCGGACGAATGGGAAAACCGTGTTGGCGTTTCTCCATGTAACAAAAGCGCCCTGCGAAAACCATGGCTCTGCAACATCATCGACGCCACGCACAATCCGTAGGGATAACCCGAACAGCCGAGGCCAACATCAAAGGCCGCGCATTTGTCGGAGAGCCCAAGCGCACGATGAATCACACAGCAGGTGGAAGGCAAAAAATAATCCGGGGTCTGCGTCACCATGATGAGGGCGTCGATCGAGGCGGGATTCCACTCGAGCGATTGAAGCACATCCCTCGCGGCGGCCAGGCATAGATCGCTGCTGCATTCCCGTTCGCTCGCAAGATGTCGCCGCCGCACGCCCGCCAGCTTTACGACTTTGCCGACTTCTTCACTCTGAAACTCCCCGGCCTCTTCCAGATTATCTACGACTCGTGGCGGCACACACGACGTCACCCCTCTTATAATCGGACTGACTGTGAAGGTTACTGCCATGCCTTGAGATAGCGCCTTGTTGCCAGCGAGGCAATCGAAGAATCAAAACGCCCATGTGCGCGGTACTCCCTCGATTCCTTTCTGAACTGACCGCGGTGAATGATCGGGCCGTCACGTGATCAAGGTAAACGCCTCCCCACAATTAAACAATTCCAGATTCAGCCTTTAACCACCCGAAATTAAATGTAACTCTCTGACATTTATTCGCTTTAACAGACCTCGCCTCAACGGTGCAAAAGTCGATTTGAAGTTGCGGCCAAAGCCTTCAATCCAATTCAGCGATACCCGGCAATGGGTCATCAAGGCTGAACACGGCTTCCACGTTAAGGCCCAGGATGGATTTCAGATATTTCCTGAATCCCAGTTGCCCGCAGACGACGCCCGCGATGCCGACAGGAATGTCGGTCGCCAGCCGAATCCAGGATTTCCCTGGTTCAGCCCGCGCCGGCTCGACAGGTTTGCCGAGTTGGTCCTCGAACAGCATGCGCGGGAAATCAACCCCTGCGGCGGGTCCGAGGGCATGATAGCCCCAGGTCCGAGCATTGACATCGAGAAGCTTGTATTCACCGTCCCGCGGATCGAGCCTGAACTCCAATTCCACGAGCCCATAGTAATTAATGGCACGCAGAAACGACTGCGCCCTCCGTTCAATAATGGGCAAATCAATGGTCTCAACACAAGTCGATGATTTACCAAGCTGAAGGGGATGTGAGCGCTTGTTGTGTGTCATCATGGAT
>QHPW01000451.1 GCA_003219675.1 Verrucomicrobiota bacterium | reverse complement strand
ACCTTAATGGACAACCCGGAACACATCCTGGTCACCGGGGGAGCAGGCTTCATCGGATCGCACCTGGTGGAACGCCTGCTTCACGAGGGCGAATCCGTGACCCTGATCGACGACTGTTCAACCGGCAGCCTGGACAACCTTCGAGCGGTGATTTCGAATCCGAATATACGTGTCATCCAGGGCAAGGTTTCCGAATGCAACGAATTGCCGGAGGTGGTTTCAGACTCCAATTCGATCTACCATTTGGCTGCCGCGGTCGGCGTGGAACTGGTGGTGAATTCGCCGATCCGGACGATCCAAACCAACCTGCGCGAAACCGAAGCGGTCCTGGAAGCCGCCGGCAGGCACGGCGTTCCTGTTTTGTTGGCCTCCACTTCCGAAGTTTATGGAAAGAGTCAAAAGTCGGCCTTCTCGGAAGAGGACGATCCGGTCATCGGGCCTCCGAATCTCGGCCGGTGGAGCTATGCGTGCTCGAAATTGATGGACGAATTCCTCGCCATGGCGTACGCGCGGGAACGCGGGCTGCCGGTCATCATCGCGCGGTTGTTCAATACGGTCGGTCCACGACAAACCGGGCGTTACGGGATGGTGTTGCCGCGGTTCATCGCCGCCGCAAAATCCGGGCGGCCTTTGAAGGTTTACGGCGACGGTTCACAGGCCCGCTGTTTTTGTTACGTCGCCGACACCGTGGAAGCGCTGGTGCGATTGCAGAATTGCCCGGGCGCGCGAGGCGAGGTTTTTAACGTGGGAAGCACCGAGGAGATCAGCATCCGCGAACTGGCTGAACTGGTGGTGCGAACGTTGAACTCCTCGTCGCGCATTGAACACGTCCCCTACCACAAGGCCTACGCACCCGGATTCGAGGACATGTTGAGAAGGAAGCCTGTCATTGAAAAGCTGAGAAGTAAAATCGATTTCTGCCCGAACACCCCGCTGCGAAAGGTGATCGAACTTACCGCCGCCGCCGCCTGAAAACAAAAAAGGCATCCTTGCGGATGCCTGTCGCAGATTCTGACGCCGGTTCAGTCTCCGATGCCGACCAGGTTCGCGTCGTTGCCCGAATTTCTAAGCTGCTCGCGCAAACGGGAGGTGGTGAATTGCTGAACGCTTCCGTCACCCAGCGCAATGTTGCCGGAGCTCTGGTGCGTGTCTTTGGTGAATCCCGCGCCGGCCGCCGAGGTCTGGTTCGTGCCCAAATTCGCGGCGATGCCATTGGCTTGTGTCGGAGCGTTTACAGTCGTAGGCGGCCCGAAACCTCCGGTGGCATTGTTGGTGATGTTTCTGTCCCCGGACAAAACCATGGAAGGGAAGGTGTCTTGAGCATCATACCCGATGATGTAGCTGCTGCCCTTGTTCTTCAGACCCAGGCCGGTCGTCGGATTGAGAATATGAAGCCAGTTTGTTGCGATGGTATGGGCGGTGCCGCTGGCCGGCGTAATGTAGTTGTCGCTGGGACAGTTTATCACCTTGGGCGTGCTCGACTCATTGGACATCACATAGAGATGATAGAAGTTGTTCGGCACCGGCTGGCCAGCATTCGATTTCATTTCCGAAGAGCCGCCTTGATTGGTGGAGATGTTCATCGGAAACTGGTCGCCATTGTCGTTGGCAAAAATGCGGAAGGACAGGCCGACCTGTTTCAAGTTGTTGGTGCAGGCAATCTTCTGCGCTTTGGCCTTGGCTTTGGCCAGGGCAGGCAGGAGCAAACCGGCCAGAATAGCAATGATGGCAATAACGACTAACAGCTCGATGAGCGTGAAAGCCCCGACTTTGTACTTGCTGAAAACTCGCTTCATAGTATTTCGGTTTTTTGTTGGGTTAACGGTGCAAACACTCTAATCAAACCCATCGGAGTGTCAACGCAATTTCTGAGCGAATCTGAGCAGCACCGGTGCCAGACGCTTTTTCCGCTGAAAAATGCTCCGCTAACCCCTTTCATTTCAAAATCGTGGTAAATTTTCACGCAAAACGCGTGAAATTCACGCAACCCACCTCTAATTCCGCTCGAACGCCTTTATCCTTGGTGCCTTATTTTGGCTTGCTCCCTGCGGAAGCGATGGCGTAATGACTCCAGATGTGTTGCTGAGTTGCCCACTCCCGGCAGAAACTGAAGCTTGTGCCCGCGTGGCGGAATTGGCAGGCGCAGCCAGATTCAGGTTTTCGTTTTGAGCGATTTCCCACCCTTTCTCTGACTTGGCGTGAAACACTCGTCGAAACACTGCGGTGGCAAGAGATGACCGAAAATTGCCAATTAACGGCGAGCAAACATCTCTCCCTCCAGGGAAACTGACTGTGTGAAACACTCAGGAAAACGATTGCCGGAAGTATCCGATGCTAAGTGTCCTCGAAGAATCGAATTCCGCAAAGGTGCATCAGTGTCGGCCAGGCGAATTGGAGCGTCCCGAGCGCGGCCTATTCCAGCAATCAGCCTCCGCCGGATTCTAGTGCCGGTCGATTTCTGGCGAGCTTCACTCAAGCCACTTTGGTACGCTTCTGCTATTGCCAGGGCGCATGGAGCTAAAATCGTTCTTCTCCATGTTACGAGCCCCGTCTCGTTTAGTGCCGATTATGGTTACGGACCCGTGAATCGTCAGGAGCCAGATGGTACGCAGATACGAAAAGATCTCTCTCATTTGAAAAAATCCGCGGCGAACCATCTTCCGCCTGAGTCCATCGAGGACGTGATCATTCGCAGCGGCAAGGCATCTGAGCAGATCATCCGGGCCGCGAAAGAGTTCGAGGCAGATCTGATCGTTCTTTACGCTCACGAAACAAACGAGTCGAGCACGGTTGGTTCTCACGAAACTGCGGAACGAGTAGTGCGTCTGGCGCAGTGTCCAGTGTTAATTGTGCGATCGCATGAGCGCGACTTTATTCGGCCGGTCGGAGGGCGGGATTAATGGAAAATTGGACGTGTTGCTGGCATCGACGTGTATGTTCACGCCACGTTCCTGATTCTGCTCGGCTGGGTGGGGTTGTCGCATTATCTCCAACGCCAACGTTGGGAAGACGCTGTGGGTGGTCTCGGATTCATTCTGGCGCTTTTTGCGATCGTGGTTGTCCACGAATTGGGACATGCCCTGACTGCGAGACGCTTTGGCATTCGCACGCGCGACATCACGTTGCTGCCCATCGGTGGAGTCGCGCGACTGGAGCGGATTCCTGCTGAACCGAAGCAGGAATTGCTTGTTGCGCTTGCGGGGCCGGCGGTCAACGTCGTGCTGGCATTATTGTTATTCGGCGTTCTGTTCGTCGGCGCCGGGCTTTCGACCCTGGCGGAGTTCAAGCTCGGCGGCAGCCATTTCCTGACGAACCTGATGTGGGTAAACGTCAGCCTGGCGGTGTTCAACCTGCTGCCCGCATTCCCGATGGACGGCGGGCGTGTCCTCCGCGCGTTGCTGGCGATGCGGATGGATTATGTTCGCGCGACGAACATCGCAGCGCATATCGGTCAAGGCATGGCGTGGGTGTTCGGATTCATTGGACTATTCACGAATCCATTTCTCGTTTTCATCGCATTGTTTGTTTGGATGGGGGCAGCGCAGGAGGCAGGGTCGGCGCAGATAAAGTCGGCGCTGGGCGGATTGCCGGTTGGGCGCGTGATGATCACCGAATTCGGAACGGTGGCTCCCGACGACTCGTTGACCCGCGCAGTCGAACACGTGCTTGCGGGCTGCCAGCAGGATTTTCCGGTCGTCGAAAATGGGCGAGTGGTGGGCGTGTTGACCCGCGCCGACTTGCTGAAGGGCCTGGGCAAGCATGGCCAATCGGCTCTGGTAGGCGACGTGATGCAACGCAACATTTGCACCGCGGTACCGACGGAAATGGTCGAAGGCGTCTGGGGCCGGCTGCAAGAGGACGATTGTCACGGAAAGCGCGCCGACAGGCGACCGCGCACAACGAGGCTTGAGCTGCCTGCGCCTAGTACAGATTTCGGTGGACGCTTGCCAAGTCAAGAGGAAGCGGTCGCAATCCATTTGGCTCCTGATTGAGAGAAAGGAATGAACGGCGCAGCCTTCTGGTCGAAACGTCATCGTTGACCTCGCGCACTGTATGAATACTGGTTAGCGGCACCGATCGCCAACGAAGCGCGTTCCACAGAAAGTGCCGCCGATACACCGTAAAGCAAGGAAAGGTTAACTTTGCCAATTGAAGTGAAGCGGCTGAGGCCGTCTCGGCGAAGTTTAATTCGGTAAGACTGCAAAAGAAAGCACTTGTCATGAAGCCGATTATTAAACAACCGTGGAAAAAGGGCAGCGCGACGGAACCAGGTTCTCTTCCTGGAAGAGGCACTTCCACCTCGAACGTAATTTCGGCGGCGGCTCGAACGGAATCGAGGCTGGGCGAAACCATTAACCCAAAGTGGTCATGGCACCACCGTACGCTTATCGCGTTGCGGGAGCGACTGCTTCGAGAGAGAGACGATCTGCTGAAAGCGGCATCTGAGCCGCTGGAATCGTTTAGCATGGACATGGCGGACGCAGCCACCGACCAGTTCGATCACGACCTTGTGCTCAGCCGGCTTTCATCGGAACAGGATGCGCTCTACGAAGTCGATGCGGCTATCAAGCGCATACTCGACGGAAGCTACGGAATGTGCGAGCAGACAGGGCAACCAATCCCCCAAGCGCGTTTGAGAGCGATTCCCTGGACCCGCTTCGCGCGTGACGTTGAAGAGCGCCTGGAAAAGGAGGCCGTCTTGACCGGGCCGAAGCTCGGCCAGGTCCGCTCGGTTCGTGGCGCAGCGACCGGTAATCTCGAAGGAATCGAGTCCGTTGAAGAGGGAACCGACGAGGACGTGGCGAACGACGAAGCCCTGGAGCTGGTTCTCTCGCCGTCCGTCAAATCAGAACCTTCGCGCGCTGCTGCGCGAACCAAGGGCGACCACGCCCCTCCGTTGAAGCAGTAGTCGTATGAGAACAACAATAGAAAGGAGCGCGTGATGAGTAAATCCCGCGGAATATTGAAGGCGATCGGATACTCGTTTGGAGCAGCGATTGCGGCGTCATTTATCGTGCTGCTCGTCGGACTATGCGTGTTTGGCTTCCAGTTCAGTCAGTGGCCTGAGTGGGAGGGTAGAATCGTGGGGGCGGCTGGCACGATTGGCGGTGTCGCAGGCGCGGTCGTCGGCCTGCGATTGGCCTTTCGCGCAGAGCGGCGAGTGGTCAAATGATGCAGTCGGAGACCACGCCTGCTAACAATGCGCAGAGTCATGCAGCAATCTCGGCACTGAAACATGCCGACACCTGCTATGAGCACACTCGAATTGGAAGCGACAGCCAAAGCGCTCGTGGCTCCGGGCAAAGGCATCCTCGCGGCCGACGAGAGACTCAGTCAACAATCTTTGCCTACCCGCAGGACAAGGAA
>QHPW01000113.1:379-9923 GCA_003219675.1 Verrucomicrobiota bacterium | reverse complement strand
CCCGGGCCGACCTGCACCTGACCGAAACAGTGAACGTGGTCGGCGGTCTGGTGGGCGCGGTCTGGAAATTCTTCTACAGCTTCAGCCGCGAGCGCCTGCCCGACGGCCTCTGGTTCACGCGGGACGTGGATTGGCATCTCGAAGGCCGGGAACTCATCGTCCGGCGCTCGGTGGATTACCACGAAAAAAGGACCGGCGTGCGAAAGGCGTGGTAGGTCTTCTTTTTCCTTTTAGGTTCGAGTATTCGAGGACTCGGTGCCACCATGGTTCGTGGGACTTCTTTGACCGCCAATCAGTTGGTCGGGCTTCGGTGCTAAAGAGGCAATTAATTAGTATGGGGACGTGCCGTGCTGAATGGGGCCATTGTTTCCTTTATGATTGTATGGAATGCAAGTCCTGATACACCCTGAGGTGTTATGAGCAAATTTTGGCTAAGGAACTGGTTTTGGCTTGTTCCTTTGCACGTACTTGTTGTTGGAAGCATCGTTTCCAAGACTCTATACCCCTCCGATCCGGTCGACTTTGGGAATTTGTGCGCTATTGCCGTCACGCTAATGTTTATGAACTGGCTTTCTGTTCGACGAGCGAAGCAGTCCAATAAGTGCGAAAGATCAGGAGCGTGAAAAGTCTGCCCTGAATTCAGGTGTCAGTTTGCGGGTCAAAATCGCCCGTCAGTTTGCGGGTTAAAATCACCAACTTTCGGTATCCTCGCGCCGCGTGACTCCGAGCACCGATTATCTCACTGAATGCCGCCAACTCATTGCGGTTGTCGAAAAGCAGCAGGCGGCGATTCAAAAGGCGGCCGACTGGTTCGCGGAAACAATCCTGGCGGGACGAATGGTGCATTTGTTCGGCTCGGGCCACAGCCGGATTTTTGTCGAGGAGATGTGGCCGCGCTATGGCTCATTCCCCGGATTCAATCCCATCGTCGAACTCTCGCTCAGCTTCCACAACCTCGTGGTGGGGCCGAACGGCCAGCGGCAGGCGATGTTTCTGGAAAACGTCAGTGGGCTGGCAGAGCGGATCTTGCGGAACTTCGATTTGTCCCCGCAGGACTCTGCCCTCGTGGCGTCGTCGAGCGGTTGCAACGTGGTTCCGATTGAAATGGCCGAGCAATTTCGCAAACACGGAATCAGGGTTGTCGCCATCATCAGCAAAAAGCATTCGGAAGCGAGCGACAGCCGGCCTGCGAGCGGAAAGAAACTGCAGGACGTTGCCGACCTCACGCTGGACACCGGCGCGCCGGCGGGTGACGCGATGGTGAAGATTGAAGGTCTGGAACCACGGGTGTCCCCGGGCTCGACCGTGGGCGGTTGTTTACTGGTGAATTCCATCAAGGCGGAAGTCGCTTTGCGACTCACCCGTGCCGGCCAACCGCCGAAGGTGCTGACCGCGGGCGCGGTCGTCGGCCCGGGGAGAGCGGCGGAGCTGTTCGAAGCGGCGTATGATGAACACGCGCGCCGCCTGGCGAAACTTTACGAAAACCTTGGACGATAATATGGCCGGCGAAGACGCAGAGGCGAGGAGCCTGGTGAAGCATCTCGACACCCCGGTGCCTCAGCGGTGAGGTTTTTACACTGCCATGCATAAGAGTTTTCGCAGCTTGCGCAGATTTTCCACGCCGGGTAGTGGGCGTCCCGCCCGTGTGTTTTTGGTCCGCGACAGACACGATTTTTGCGGCAACACACGGGCGGGACGCCCGTGCCACTACTACCACCACTGTTTGGCGGCGACTTAGCCGCGCCGGCTTATGAAGGAACAACCGTTACGGACCACAGTGATCGGCAGCTATCCTTTTCCCGGCTGGCTGGAGTTCGCCTGCCAGAATCTGGATAAGTTCGGCGAGACCGACCGCGAGGAACTGATCGAGGACGCCGTTCTGGTCGCGATCCAGGACCAACTCGAGGCCGGCCTCGACGTCATCACCGACGGCGAACAGACGCGGCTCGATTTCAATCTGTCGTTCTACGGGTTTCTCGAGGGCATCGAATTGGAGTCCATGCCGCCGCGAAGGTTTGGCCCGCCGGCGCACGACCAGCGCGGCAAGCATAAGATCGTGGGTGAACTCAGCGCGCCGCGCGGACTGGGAACCGTGCAGGATTTTGAGCGTCTCAAGCTCTTCGCTCACTCCGCGCTCCGCGCTCCGCCCTCCGCAGTGGCCCTGAAGGCCAGCGTTCCGGGGCCGTATACTCTGAGCGGGCGGCTGGTGCCCAACCACCGCTACCCGGACCGTTACGCGCTGACCGAAGCCTTGTTGCCCATCGTCCGCGACGAACTCATGGAACTGGTGCGGGCGGGCTGCCAGGAAATCTGCGTCGATGAGCCCTCGATGAGCTGTTACGCGCATCGCGAAGACCCCAAACGGTTCGTGGAGATTTTCAATCGCACGGTGGACCCGATCTTTCGCCGCTGCCGGCTCTCGACCCATCTCTGTTTCGGCAATTTCAAGGGCCGGGCGATCGGACCGCGCCGCTACGCGCCGATGTTTCCGGCATTTCTGGATTTGCTCGTGGACGAAATCCACGTGGAGATGGCCAGCCGTGAATTCGCCGAACTTGAGATCATTGCCGAAATCGCCAGAAAGAAGGACGTGGCGGTCGGCATTATCGACGTGAAGAGCTACTACATCGAGACCGTGGAGGAGGTGGCGAGCCGGGCGCGCGCCTGCCTCAAGCACGCGCCCGCCGAACGATTGTCCTTCGCGCCGGACTGCGGCCTGAGCCAGACGGCGAGGTGGGCGGCAAAGCAGAAACTGAAAAACATGGTGGAAGGGGTAAAGAAAGTGCGGGAAGAGATGAAGCTGTCGAAGGCATGAACGCCCGTTCAAGAAGTAGCAGCCGACGTGAGGAGGCTCCCTTCAAACTCGGAATGCAAGAAACTCGGATTTCAGAATCCGTCAGAGCCTCGTCACCTCGGCTGCCACGGAAAGCGGGGATTTTAACGGCCTGCTGATGTCGCTTGGCAGGAGAGAAAACATCGAGAAAGCCGCCGACGATGATAAAGCCCGTTCTCCAGAATGAACTGTTCCTCGCCGATGTTTCGGCGGCGCGCGAGGACTTCGAGCACTTCCATCTCTGGTGGCTCGGCCAAAGCGGCTTTCTGCTCCAATGGCAGGGAAAACATCTGCTGTTCGACCCGTATTTGTCCGATTCGTTGACCAGGAAATATGCAAACTCAGACAAGCCTCACGCGCGGATGACCGAGCGTGTGCTCGCGCCGGAGAGTTTGAATTTCATCGATGCCGTCACCTCGAGCCACAATCACACCGACCACTTTGACGCGGACACGTTGGTTCCGCTGCTGCGCTCGAATCCGAAGATGGAACTGGTGGTCCCCGAGGCAAACCTGGAGTTTGTGGCGGACCGGCTGAAAGTGCGGATTGATTTGCCGCGCGGCCTGGATGCCGGCCAATTTGCCAGCGTCGGCCCCTTTAAGATTCACGCGGTCCCGTCAGCGCACGAGCAGTTGGAGAAAGACGCCAATGGCCGGCACAGGTTTCTCGGTTACGTCGTCGAGTTCGGCTACAGGTTTGTCTATCACAGCGGCGACACGGTGCTCTATGACGGCATGGTGGAGGGGTTGCGTCACTGGCCGATTGACGTGGCGCTGCTGCCGATCAACGGGCGCCTGCCGGAACGGCGGGTGCAGGGAAATCTTTGGGGACGCGAAGCCGCGCAACTGGCGAAGGACATCGGCGCGCGGCTGGTCATTCCGTGTCATTACGAAATGTTCGAGTTCAACACCGCCACGCCGGACGAATTCGTGACCGGGTGCATTCATTTGGACCAGCCGCACCAGGTGTTGCGCGCGGGCGAGCGATGGAGCAGCGCTGAACTGAGGTGAGCCGGCGCGAATGCTCATCCAAACCTGCGTGAGGTTTCCATTGCTGACCGGTCGAACGGTCGATGATCCTTCGAAGGCAGTGTCTTAAATTTCACATCTAAACTGTAGCGGCGCTCTATGAGCGCCGTTTTCGGCGGTCACAGACCGCCGCTACAACCACCTTAAGACACTGCCCCTTCGAAACGCGACTTGACTTTCACCGGCCGTTTGGCCAGCATAAGCATGTCCTGAGACCCGACCAGCTTCAGCCAACATCCATATGGAAAATGTACCTTCATCAATCCCCGCGGAAGAGCCTCCGCCTTCCAGTTCGCTTGCCGGGCGGTTGTTGAACGTTTTCGCGGCGCCGGGCGACGTTTTCGACGAGCTGAAAACCGCGGACTCGTCGGTCGCGAACTGGTTGGTGCCGGTTCTGATCGTGATGTTGGTAACCATTACCTCGTTTGCGGTGACGTTGTCCCAGCCGGCGATCAAACAGCAGGTTGTGGAAATGCAGGAGAAGGCGATCGACCAGCAGGTGGCCGCGGGCAAGATCAAACCCGACCAGGCGAAGGCGTTCAAAGAGCAAATGGCCGCGTTGCCGCCGTGGGTGATGCAACTTTTTGGCATCGTTCAAGGAGTCGTTGCCGGCTTCTGCGGAACGTTCTGGTGGGCCCTGGTTCTGTGGCTGCTGGGCAAGCTCGCCCTCAAGTCCGGGATTCCTTTTCTGAAGGCGCTGGAGGTCTCCGGCCTGACGATGATGATCTTCGCATTATGCGTCGTGATCACCACGCTGTTGATTGTGATTCTGGGAAACCTTATGGCCCGGCCGGCGTTGTCCGTCTTCGTCGGCGAATTTGACCCGACCCGCAAACTTCATCTGCTGCTCGGATCGGTGAATTTGTTCTATCTCTGGTCCACAGCCGTGTTGGCCCTGGCACTATCCAGGCTGAGCGGGGTGGGATTTGGAAAGGCGGCCGTGTGGATGTTCGGCTTTTGGGCCGCGTCGCGTGTTCTTTTCGTGGTGATTGGACTCGGGGGATTTGTGCTTTGAAGCGCGCTGCCCATAATTCTTGAAGGAATCGTTAATGGGGCAGCGTCCTGATTTGCCGCAAGGGCGGTCCAGGACCGCCGAGAAGGGCACCCATGGAGCGGCGCCACAATCTCAGGTATTGAAATCAGGACGCTACAGATCATGGGCCGCAATTGACGATTTATACAAAATCTGCCGTGTCGGACTCTTTTAATTGAAACAAAACGCGAACAGCTGTGTCTTTTAGGAACACGAATGGCTAAACCAAAAAGCAAAAGGCGCCGAAGAATCATTGTGCTCGGCGCGATCGGCGTGGTGTTGGCGGGTCTGACGCTGGCGGCGATTTTCCGCAAGCGCGAACCGGTGATCACCGTTCAAACCGAGAAGGTCACCCACCGGAACATCACCGAGATCGTTGTCGCCAACGGCAGGATTCAACCGGTGCTGCAAGTGAAGATCAGCCCCGAAGTCAGCGGCGAACTCATCGAGCTGCCGGTCAGGGAGGGCCAGCGCGTGAACAAAGGCGACTTGCTGGTGAAGATCAAGCCGGACACCTACATCGCCAATGTGAAGTCCGCGGAAGCCCAGTATATGTCCTCCGCCTCGGGCAAAGATTTGGCGGAGGCCAGCATGAAAAAGGCCGGGCTGGAATTCAAACGGCACGAGGAGCTGTTCCGCGGCAAGCTGGATTCCGAATCCACCTTCCTTGAATTCAAAACCGGATACGACGTGGCCAAAGCCCAATTTGAATCTGCGGTTCATCAGGTGGACGTGGCCCGGGCGTCGTTGGACAGGGCGAAAGAAGAACTCGCCAAAACGACGATTTCGTCGCCGTTGGACGGAACCGTGAGCAAGTTGAATTCGCGCCTGGGCGAACGCGTGGTCGGCACGGCGATGATGACCGGCACTGAAATCATGATCGTCTCCGACCTGAACGAAATGGAAGCGCGCGTGGATATCGGCGAGATCGATGTGGTGCTGATCAAGCCCAACCAGAAAGCGCGGCTCGAAGTGGACGCGTTCCGGGACCGCAAGTTCAAGGGCACCGTCACCGAAATCGCCAATTCGTCCAAGGACTCCGGTCTGGGCAGCGGCGGCGGCGGCGGGGGACAATCTCAGGAAGCGACCAAATTCGAAGTCAGAATCCGCGTCGATGAAAAGGAAAATTTCCGGCCGGGGATGTCCGTGACTGCCGAGATTGAAACACGCTACCGCAGCAACGTTCTTTCCGTTCCGATCCAGAGTGTGACCACGCGGCTGCCCAGGGAACCCGCCGGCAAAGGCCCGAACACGAACACCGTCACGGTTGCCGAGAACACTTCCGGCGCGGCGATGGCGGCGGACGTTTATCCCACGAGCGGAACCGCCACAAACAAGACCGACAGGAAGGCCGGTGAACCGCCGAAACCGATTGAGGTGGTTTTTCTGGCGACCGGCGATCAGGCAAAGATGGTGCCGGTCAAACGCGGCATTGCCGATGATGCCTACGTGGAAATTGTGGACGGCTTGAAGGAAGGCGAGGAAGTCGTTTCCGGCGGTTACAAGGCCATCAGTCGCGAACTGGAAGACAGCATGAAAATCAAAAAAGGCGCAGTGGACAAGGACAAGGAGAAGGAGAAGAAATGAGCACCGGCGGATTATTGGAATGTCGGAGTGTTGGATGGCCGCGTCACTCCGCTGCTCCATCACTCCATCGCTCCAATACTCCACGACTCCATCGCTCCATCCCCTCATGAGTCTGATCCGCCTTCAGAATATTTCCCGTCGTTACCAGATGGGCGCCGAAACCATCCACGCCCTCCGCGAGGTTTCCCTGGAAATTGACCGCGGCGAATACGTGGCCATCATGGGGCCGTCCGGGTCCGGCAAGTCAACCTTGATGAACCTGGTCGGTTGCCTCGACACGCCGAGCTCCGGTTCATACGAGTTAAACGGGGTCAACACCAGCGAGATGGATGACAACCAGCTCGCCGGGATCCGGAACAGGGAAATCGGTTTCGTTTTCCAGACGTTCAACCTGCTGCCGCGCGCCAACGCGTTGCGTAACGTCGAGCTGCCGCTCATTTACGCCGGCCTCTCCAACGAGGAACGCAAGACAATGGCGCTCGATGCGCTCACCCAGGTCGGTCTGGCCGACCGCATCCATCACAAGCCGAACGAGCTCTCCGGCGGCCAGCGCCAGCGCGTCGCCGTCGCCCGCGCGCTGGTGACGAATCCGTCCATTATTCTGGCGGACGAACCCACGGGCAATCTCGATTCCAGGACCGGCGAGGAGATCATGGCGCTGTTCGAGACCCTGTCGCGGAAGGGCAATACCCTCATCGTGGTCACGCACGAAGAAGAGGTCGCCCGGCACGCGCGCCGGATTCTCCGCATTCGCGACGGTTTGATCGCCAGCGACGAAAAGACGGAGAAGAAATCCGGCGTTGACGCGGTCCTGGCCGTCTTGTGAACTTTTTCACCGAAGTCAAAGAAGGGCTGTTCATCGCCTGGGATGCCATTCGCGCCAACAAGCTGCGGTCGATCCTCACGACCCTCGGCATCGTCATCGGCGTGGTCACGGTGACCTTGATGGGCACGGCGATTGACGGGTTGAATCGGGCGTTTCTCCGCAGCGTTTCCATGCTGGGGGCGGATGTATTGTATCTGTCGCGCACCTCCTGGTTTATTGATTCGTATGAAGAATGGCTCAAAGTGCGGGATCGCCGCGACATCACTCTGGCGCAGGTGCGCGAGCTGGAAAAGCAAATGACCCTGGCCCGAGCCATCGCTCCCTTTGTCGATGCGCGTCGCCCGGTAAAGTACAAAAACCGCAATTCCAGCAGCGTCGTGGTCATCGGCACGACCGAGCAGTTTCAATTCACTAGCGGTTCTGTCGTGGGGCAGGGGCGTTTTCTCACCGCCGAGGAAGCGGACGGCGGCCGTCCGGTCTGCGTGGTTGGCTCCGAAGTCGCCACAAACCTGTTCCAGCAAGGCCCCGCGCTGGGCAACAAGATCAAAGTCGGCCAGCAGGTTTTTGAAGTCGTCGGCGTGCTGGAGAAGCAGGGAAATTTTCTCGGCCACTTCAACCTCGACAACCAGGTCATCATTCCCGTGAAGCAGTTTCTGGGCGGGATCTGGCACGACCCGGACTTTGAAGTGCAGGTCAAGGTCATTGACGTAAAGCAGTTGGAAGACGCCAAAGAGGAATTGCGCGGCATCATGCGAAAAATCCGCCGCGTTCCGCCGGGTAAAGAGGATGATTTCGCCATCAACCAGCAGGAAAGCTTCATCAGCACATTCAATCGCGTGGCGGGCACCATCGCCACGGTGGGCCTGTTTATCACGGGACTGTCGCTGTTCGTCGGCGGCATTGGCATCATGAATATCATGTTTGTCTCGGTGGCGGAGCGCACCAGGGAAATTGGCGTTCGCAAGGCCATCGGCGCGAAGCGGCGGACGATTCTCATTCAGTTCCTCATCGAGGCGGCGAGCATCTGTCTGCTCGGCGGTGTGCTGGCGCTGGCGATCGCCTGGCCGGTGACGTTCTTGATTGGAAAATTCCTGCCGGCGACCCTGTCCCTGACCGTTGCCGGGATTGCGCTGCTGGTCTCCATTCTGACCGGTGTGATCTCCGGGTTTTTCCCGGCCTGGCGCGCGGCGCGGATGAATCCCGTGGACGCGTTGAGAAATGAGTGATGGCATGCGGCGCGTGATTGCAACCAGGTATGGTGGGGCGTCCTTTTTCCCCTCGCGCCCGCGCGTTGGGGCCTTGAACGGTGGGGCGAGACTCCGTCGAGCCCTGACTTTCCAGCGACAGAAAATCAGGGCTCGACGGAGTCTCGCCCCACCTGGCCCGTGGAGAGGAAAATCGTGAGCGCTGCGTTTCGTTCATCGAGTTCGACGCGGGTTCTCCGCGCGGAAATCAAGGAGAGTTTTCTCATGGCGATGAGCGCCCTGACGGCGCACAAACTGCGCTCGGCGCTGACGCTGCTGGGGGTGCTGGTCGGCGTCTTTTCCATCATCGTCGTCATGACGGCGATGCGGGTGATGCAACGCAATATCGAGACTGAACTGAGCCAGTTGGGGGCAAACACCTTCGAGATTCAAAAGTGGCCGGCAGTCTATTTCGGCGGACCGGAAGGGTTTGAAAAATTCTGGCGGCGAAAAAACATCACCATGGCGAACGGCCGGCAGGTGATGGAACGGGCGACTCTGGCGCAGAATGTGGGTCTGGAGACCTTTTTTTGGGATGGCAACGGGCAGGCGATTTCGCGTTACGAAAAAACTCCGCCCAACGTTCGCATGATCGGCGGCAGTCCCGGGACGTTCCCGGCACACAACTGGATTGTGCAGGATGGCCGGGCGCTGCAGGAGCCGGATGTCGAAAGCGCGCGAGACGTGTGCGTGCTGGGCGGCGCGCTGGCCAGGACCTTGTTTCCGTTCGGTTCCGCGGTCAGTGAGCGCGTCAAGCTGAGCGGAATCAGTTACTCGGTGGTGGGCGTGCTGGAATCCAAGGGCGCCATGCTCGGCAGCGATCAGGACAATTTCGCGGTCATTCCAATCACCACCGGTTTGAACCGGTTCGGGCGGACCTGGCGGAGCATTTCCATTCTGGTCCAGGCGCCCAGCCAGGCGAAGTACGATGACACCGTCGAACAGGTGCGCGGTGTGCTGCGCGCCGTCCGCAAGGTTGAACCCGGCAAGGAG
>QHPW01000113.1:0-316 GCA_003219675.1 Verrucomicrobiota bacterium | reverse complement strand
GTCGTCAGCTCCATCGCGCTGATTGCCGCGGGCATCGGCATCATGAATATCATGCTCGTCTCGGTAACGGAACGGACCCGCGAAATCGGCATCCGGCGCGCCGTCGGCGCAAAGAAACGGAACATCATGACGCAATTCATCATGGAGGCGATCGTGCTTTGTGAAGTTGGCGGCGTGATCGGCGTCGCGCTGGGAATCCTCGGCGGCAATGTCGCGGCCATTTTTCTGAAAGTGCCGCCGGTCGTCCCGGTGGACTGGGTTGTGTTCGGCCTGCTCATCTGCTCGATTGTGGGAATCGTTTTCGGCACTTATCCCG
>QHPW01000112.1 GCA_003219675.1 Verrucomicrobiota bacterium | reverse complement strand
TTGGTGGACAGGAAGAACACCACCAGCGCCGAGACCAAGAGAACCGCCAGAACAATCCCGGTGTAAAGGCGAAGGCGAAAGTACAATTCCTGCAGGTCGGACTGAATAAAAACCGTGCCGACAGGACGGCCTTCGACAACCATCCGGTGGAACACCAGCAGGGAATCGCTGCTGAAGCGGTGACCCTCCGGCTCGGCGGGGGGCGTCACATACTTCTCAGCGCCGGCGCGCAAGTACCTGGCAAACGGCCGGCCGTTCTTGTCGTAAATGCAGGCCCCGACGATGTGCGCATCGGTGTCGAGAGAGGAAAGGATATCGCCGGCCGTCTTCTGGTCGTTAAACAGAAGAGAAGAATAGGCATTGTCGCCGATGACGTCGGCGAGGCTGAAAAGGGTTCGGACCATGGTCCTCCGCTGCGCCACCCCTTCATAGCTGACGAACGCGGCGCAAGCCAGGAACAAGGCGACGACACTGGCCAGCATGATGATCCACATCAGCTTGCGTTTGATCGGCAGGTCTTTAAACTTGGTCATGCGATTTACTTCNCGGCGGCGCTCAAGTTGATCTTGAAGCGCACTTTGTTGTTCTCGGTGTAAAAATTGATGATGCCGCCCTGTTCGGCGAACCGGTCAATATCGCTCACGGTCAAAACGCTCGTTTTTCGGGCCGCCGCCAGAATTTCAGGCAATCGCTTCGTCTCCGAGGCGCAGACAAAAAGAACGTGGCACACGCGAAGATCGCTGATCTGATTCAGCCGCCTGATTTCCAGAGAGCGGCCACGAATCGTCTTGTCTTTGATCGCGCGATCCAGCACCGCGCCGAACGGATCTTCACCCAGGAGCCCGATGACAATCGGGGAGTTGGCCGATGCGAAGCTGTGGCCCGGCCATTCGGTAAACTGAGTGAAGTTGAACAAATACGCGGCCTTGAGTGAGTACTCCGGCGCTTTTACCACTTGCGCAAGCGCGGCATCGCCCAGGAGACGCAGAGCATTCCCGGGACTACCCACCAAACGGCCCGGCAGACGCCACGGCTGCAAGAGGTGGCGGCAGAAACGAGGAAGAATCGTTCAAGGAAACGACGAAGCCCAAAGTTCATCGCACACTCCATCCCATCATTGCCCTGCGAAGACGCATTCGGATTCAGTAGCGCCATGTGACCTTTCCATACACGCTGTGCTGAACCTCCGTTCTTTCGGTCGGGATGAACAGGGATTGAAATTCGGGATGCCGGTTGTCCAGCAAATTCTGACCGACGATGGCCAGCTCGAGGTCCTTGAGCGGCCGCCAGGCCAGGCGCACGTCAACGACCGCGTAGCTTGGAATCTGAAAATCCGGCAGCCCCTCGACGTAACGGAAGGCGCAATCAAACTCGACGTTGTGGAGCAAATCCATCGAAGATCGGAGGCTGAACTGGTGGTGAGGGCTGCGGCGTTCATCGCGTTCGCTGGTCGTGTCCCCGCTGCCCGCGTCGCGGTGCAGTTGCATTTGGAGGAACGTATAGGCCGCCTGCAAGCGCCACCCTTCGGTCACCTGCCAGCTCGGGGCAAACTCGATGCCGTAAGTTTCCCCGTGAAGTTTGTTCGCTGCGGTGAACACCGCGGTCACTGGCGGTCCCGGAGGCCCAAACTGAAATCCACCGGGCTCCAAACTCCGGAGGTGATCGTAATCGTGATAGAACGCCGCCACATCCAGGGAAATCCGGTCGCGCGGCCGCCAGCGGTATCCCGCCTCGTATGCGAGCATTTGTTCGGAATCAAACTCGCGATTGCCCTGGAGGAGCACTTGTTGTACCCCGGGCACCGTGGACAATTGCCGCAATAGAATGTCCTCTTCGGCCCGCGAAGGGGTTCGCACCGAGCGCGAAATCGAAGCCCAGACCGTCTGCCGATCGGTCGGCGTCCAGGATGATCGGACGCTGGGCTGATATTCAAAACCGGTGAATTCATTGTGCTCGAACTTGGAACCGAGCGTCAGACGCAGCCGGTCCGGCACCAGAGTGATTTCGTCCTGGCCGAAAAAACTGAACAACTGGATCGCGCGCTGGTCGGGATTGAACGTGACGGTATAGGTGTCATCGATTTCATCCGACGAAACACGGTATCCAGCGCCCCAGACGACGTCCTGGCGTTCGCCCAGCAGGAAATGGTGTTGCAGGTCGATGTCAAAGGTATCGCGGTCTTCATTCAGCACCGGTCCATCGCGCACCGTCCGGTCGTAATACAACTGCAACTTCAAATCCGACCCAGCAGAAAAGGAGTGGGACCATCGCCCCAGCACATTGCCGCCATTCACATTGAGATGGCCCTGGTTGGTCTGCGCGAAAGGCGGATTCGGTATGGGTAGAAAATAGGTTTGATCCAGGCGCCCGGAGTAGAGATCGCCCTGCAACGTCAAGTGATTGTCAGTCGAAGCGTCCCAGTCGATGCGGAATCCGGCGCGTTCCATGTTCCAGCGGTCGTTGGAATCGCTTCCGTCGGGCAGCACTTGATCGTCGCGGTTGAAATACCTGGCATAGACGCGGTAGTAGGCATTCGGCCCCATGCTGCCCCCATAGCGAAGGCCGCCAAAGCCCTGCTCCTCGGTGCCGCCGCCGCCTGTCAACAGCAGCCCCTGGGTATCCCTGGCCGGCCGGGTGATAATGTTGATCACGCCATTGACCGCGTTGGCGCCCCAAAGTGTCGAGCCCGGACCGCGGATCACCTCGATCCGATCAATGTCCTCGAGCAGGGTGTCCTGCACGTCCCAGTACACGCCGGAGAAGAGCGGCGTGTAAACGCTGCGCCCATCCATCAACACCAGCAGTTTGTTGGCGAACAGGTCGTTGAATCCGCGCCCGCTGATGGCCCAGTTATGGGCATCCACACGCGCCACTTCCAGGCCTGGTACCAGCCGCAGGCCCTCGGGAATACTCGTCACACCGGAGCGACGCAACTCCTCCGCAGTCGTGACGGAGATCGCCGCCGGCGCTTCGGAAAGTTTTTCCGCCCGTTTCGAAACGGACGTGACCTCGACGTTCATCAGTTCCTCAAGACTGAGGTGCATGAGGTCCGGGGTATGGGTGTCGATATTCCCGGCGGACGCCCAGGCCGCGTTTGAAAACAGAAGCAGCGCCGTGACGCGAAATGCCTTGGAGTTCATGGGGTGATGGGTGAGGACTGATTGAATAAAGATCAACGCGAAAGGAGCTGGATTCCTACGCCTTCAAAGCCGGTCGCCGCGCTTTCATAGGAGGGGACTTTACGACGGCACTCCCGACCCGGCAAACGGAAAGCGCGCGTTCCGGCCACGAGTTCATGCTTTAGCATGTTGGCGCCCCGGAGCAGCCTGAAGGCTGAACTCCAACATGTTCGTCGGACAAACCAAAACACCTTGCGCCTGGAATTCCTTTTCCTGCATGCCGGGGCGTGCAAAGGCGTCCCGTTGCTCCCGTGATGACGTTGTAGGCACTAGCGGACCCGACGCAGCCGGAAGTACATGTTCCCGTTTACACCGGAGAAGGGGATGGCATTGTCGTCGCCAACGCGAGTCGGCGCGTTAGTTGGCGTCATCCACACTGTATTGGTTCCGTTGAGAACATCGGTGGACTGCAGTTCGAAGTTCGGCAAACCGTACGGCCAGAAAATCGTCAAGCCACCGGACCCGGACAACTGCACCCGGAGTTCCGCGATGCGCGGGAAAAGTTTGGCTACAAAGGCGTCTTCTGTCCCGCCGCCATGGATGGTTTGCAGGCCATTTGTCGACGGGCAAACGGGGAAATCGGGGGACGCTGTGGTGCCCGCAACGTACGCGTTGCCGGCGCTGTCCAACGCAATGGCGTACCCGTTGTCCGTCCCGCTGCCGCCCAGATACGTGGAGTAGGTCAGGCTTGTGCCGGTCGCATCCAGCTTCGCCACAAAGGCGTCGTTGAACCCGGCCAGTGTCGATTGAAACGCATGGGTGGTTGGAAAATCGGCCGAACTGGTCAAGCCCACCACATAAGCGCTGCCGTTGGTGTCCACGGCGATGCTCCAGCCTTCGTCGTTGGAAACGCCGCCGAGGTAGGTCGAGTAAATCAGGTTCGTGCCGGTCGGATCGAGTTTGACGACAAAAGCGTCCTCGAAGCCGCTGTTGGTTGAAGACAGAGAGTTTTTTGTGGGAAAGTTTGTGGAAGTGGTAATGCCTGTCAGGAAGGCATTGCCGCTGCTGTCCAGCACGATGCGCGAAGCTTCGTCATCCCCGCTGCCGCCGAGATAAGTGGAAAAAAGTCTGCTGGAACCATCCGGACTTAACTTCGTCAAGAACGCGTCAAACACACCACCGGCGAAATTGGTTTGGAGCGCGTTGGTGAGCGGAAAATCCGTCGAGGTGGTGAACCCGCTGATGGTCGCAGCGCCTTGCGCATCCACCGCGATGCCCTCCGCCCGATCGTCGCCGCTTCCTCCAAGGTAAGTGGAATAAATCAAGTTTGTGTTCGCCGGGGTCAATTTGACCACAAAAACATCGCGCACACCGCCGAAGGGAGGCGACACGGAACTGGTCGGGAAATCGGTTGAAAACGTGTCGCCTGCAACGTAAATATCCTGGTTGCTGCCGACCGCGATGGCGACGCCTTCGTCCGCATCACTGCCCCCGAGATACGTCGAATAAAGCAGATTACCGCCGCTGGCGTCCAGTTTCACGACGAATGCGTCGTTTGTGTAGTGTCCGAAATACGCAGCGCTGTTCAGATTGGTCGAGACTGCGTTTGGAGTGACCGGAAAATTGGTTGAGGTCGTCAGGCCGGTCAAATAAACGTTGGCGCTGCTGTCGAGCGCAATTCCGAATCCCACGTCGGCGCCGCTGCCGCCCAGGTAAGTGGAGTAGATCAGATTCGTTCCCGCCGGCCCCAGCTTGGCCAAAAATACATCAGAGAACCCTCCGCCGTTCGTCGACTCCACCGCAGTGCTGACGGGAAAGTTTGTCGAGGCCGTGTCTCCCACTACATACACGCTTCCGCTGGAGTCCACTGCGATGTCCCATACCCGGTCGAAATCGAGTCCGCCGAGAAAGGTTGAATAGACCAGCACTGGATCCACGATCAGCGGCCGGCTGTGGTCGTAAGCCGCAACTGAAAAACCGACCGTTGGACTCCCGCCTTCTTTGAGGACGTATCCGCCGGAAACTTCTTCCCGCCGGCCGTTCAACTCCTGATAAACGACCGGGCGACGCTGGCGGACCTGGCCGCTGGCGGTATGCAAAATCAAATCACCGCTTGTGTCGATTTCAATTCTCTCCACCCCATCGAATTGGAGCGCGATCTGGCCGGGGTCCGCGCTCCGTGCCACGACAAAATCGTATTCGAGTTGCCGCGGATTGCCGTAGTACACCAGGTCGATGCCGGGATAAACACCCGGGTAACGAATCCTGGCGAATGTCGGCAGGTGCGTCCGCCATTGCCTCGGATCGTTGCCCAGGAAATAATTCACCTTTGTCGGCGACGGCTCCCCCTGGACCGCTCGCGCCGCGGCATTCGCTCCGACCAGCTTTACTGTGACTGCCTCCGACCTGCCGGCTGACGTAGGTGCGATGGGGAACTGCATGCCGCGCGATTTCGGTTGTGTGTTCCCCGTTTCGCCTTCCGAGTTGCGGGTTTGCCTCAACCTCAGCACCACCTCCGTCGGCGACAGCCACAAATGAAAACCGGCGCCTCGGCAAAAAAATCTGCTGCCGTCCCAGTCAACAGGTTCGAACATCAGTGGCAAGCGGCCAAAGGATTCGCTAAGCTGCGCCGGAAATCCTGTATCGGCGTTGGCGCCCTTCGTGCCGTTCGGAGAATCCGATCCGGCGCTCCCATGGGGAATGGGCTCCGCCTGAGCGCACAGGAAAGTCAGGCAAAGCGCAGCCAGAGAGCAGAACCCACTTTGTGCTCTTTGGGACCTTTCGCGGCCGGGGATTCTGCGGCAGCTCCCGACGATGCCAGTTCGTCCCGGGCCATTTCGCTTTTCCATAAATCGCGCTCCGTCCGAAACCTGGCGGGGATGTTTCAATTTTTCGCCGGGGGTGTCAAAGGTTTTGCGGTTTTTCATGCGCGAATGACGGGAACAAACACGGAGCGCCCTTCTCTCGAGGAAATGGCACCGCGGTTCGAGCGTGGGATGGAGTTCAACTCTTTTTCTTGAATTCCAATGCGTCCCCCCGGGCTGTGACGCTGATGCGGTCGCCCGGCCTGAATTCGCCTTCGAGCAGTTTGATGGAGAGCGGATCGAGCAATTTCTCCTGGATGCTTCGCTTGAGCGGACGGGCTCCGAACTGCGGATCGTAGCCATCGCGAGCCAGCAATTCTTTGGCGGACCGGTCCAGGTCCAGCGTCAATTGCTGTTGCGCAAGCCGCTTCTCCAACCGCTTCAATTGAATGTCCACGATGCGCGCCAGCTGGGCTTCATCGAGGCTGTGAAAGATGATGATATCATCCACGCGATTCAAAAACTCGGGCCGGAAGTGCCGCTTCAACTCCGCCTTCACGCGCTCTTCCATCTCGGCCTGGGCCTTGGACGACGGGTTCCCGTTCTGGAAATATTCCTGAATGATCCGCGAGCCGATGTTGCTGGTCATGATGACAAGGGCGTTTCTGAAATCGACGGTTCTTCCCTGCCCGTCTGTCAGCCGGCCGTCGTCCAGCACCTGCAACAACACGTTGAACACGTCGGGGTGCGCCTTCTCGATTTCGTCAAACAGCACGACGCTGTAAGGCCGGCGGCGGACCGCTTCGCCGAGCTGGCCCCCTTCCTCGTAGCCGACATAGCCGGGCGGCGCGCCGATGAGCCGGGCCACGGTGTGCTTCTCCATGTTTTGCCGACGCCGGTTGGTCCCATGAAAATGAATGAGCCG
The DNA here is from genome assembly GCA_003219675.1 of Verrucomicrobiota bacterium. Classification (GTDB taxonomy): domain Bacteria; phylum Verrucomicrobiota; class Verrucomicrobiia; order Limisphaerales; family AV2; genus AV2. The sequence goes on along the minus strand of QHPW01000112.1, from coordinate 3,489 downwards.
ATGGGCCGGTTCGGGTCCTGCAGACCGCTGCGCGCGCGGCGGACGGCATTGGCGACCGCGGTGATGGCCTCCTTCTGGCCAACGACGCGTTGCTGCAAGCCCTCTTCCATGCGCACCAGCTTTTGCCGTTCGCCTTCGAGCATCCGGGTGACCGGAACGCCGGTCCAGGACGAAACCACTTTCGCGATGTCTTCCCCGGTCACTTCCTCGTTGAGCAAGCGCTGGCCCGACGGTTTGTCGTGCAACTCCTTTTGCGCGCCGGCCAGTTTGCTTTTCAGGTCCGGGATGCGGCCGTACTGGATCTGCGCCGCGAGGTTGAGGTCGCCCGCCCGTTGCGCTTTTTCCATCTCCAGTTTCGCAGCCTCCAACTGCTCGTTAAGAATGCTGACGGCGTTGATTGCCGCTTTCTCGTTCTGCCATTGCGCCTTGAACTTTGCGGAGCGCTCCTTCAAGTCGGCCAGTGTCTTCTCGAGTTTCTTCAATCGCTCGCGCGAGGCTTCGTCCTTTTCCTTCTTCAACGCGGTCTGCTCGATTTCCAACTGCATGATCTGCCGCTCCAGTTGATCGATCTCCGTTGGCATCGAATCCAGCTCCATCCGCAGACGCGATGCGGCCTCGTCCACAAGGTCCACGGCCTTGTCCGGAAGAAAACGATCGGTGATGTAGCGGTGCGACAGCGTGGCGGCGGCCACCAGCGCGGCGTCCTGGATGCGGACGCCATGATGCACCTCGTAGCGCTCCTTCAATCCGCGTAAAATCGCGATCGTCGCCTCGACACCCGGCTCGGCGACATAGACCGGCTGAAAGCGGCGTTCCAGAGCGGGGTCCTTTTCGATGTGTTTGCGAAACTCGTCCAGCGTCGTGGCGCCGATGCAGCGCAGTTCGCCACGCGCCAGTTGAGGTTTGAGCAGGTTCGCGGCATCGGTCGCCCCTTCCGCGGCCCCGGCGCCGACCAGCGTGTGCAACTCGTCGATGAACAGGATGATCCGGCCTTCGCTGGCGGTGATCTCCTTCAGAAACGCTTTGAGCCGGTCTTCGAATTCACCGCGATACTTCGCGCCGGCAATCATCGCGCCAAGGTCCATCGCTACCACGCGTTTGTTCTTCAACGATTCCGGCACGTCGGCGCTGACGATCCGCCGCGCCAAACCCTCGACGATGGCGGTTTTGCCGACGCCGGGTTCACCGATCAACACCGGATTATTCTTGGTGCGCCGCGAGAGCACCTGCATGACCCGCCGGATTTCCTCGTCCCGGCCGATGACCGGATCGATCTTCCCCGCCCGGGCGAGCGAAGTCAGGTCGCGCCCGTATTTTTCCAGCGTCTTGAACTTGTCCTCGGGGTTCTGGTCCGTGACGCGCTGATTGCCGCGCAGTTCGGCCAACGCCTTGAGCACGTCGTCCTGTCTGAGGCCACGGGCCTGGAAAGCCTTTTTCAGCGTCGAACCGGCTTCGGAAATGAGACCGAGCAGGAGGTGCTCGGTGCTGACGTATTCATCTTTGAGCTTCTCCGCCTGCGCCGCCGCGGCGTCAAGCGACTTCTTCAGTGATGGACTGAGGAACACGTCCGCGGAACCGGTGCCTTTAACCTGGTGACGTCGTTCCAGCTCCTTTTCCAACCCGGCTTTCAGTCCGGACACGGCGACGCCGAGTTTCTGCAGCAGTTCGCTGATGAGACTGTCGGGCTGTTCAATGAGAGCCAGCAGCAAGTGCTCGCCATCGATCTCCTGGTGGGCATGGCGGCGGGCAATCTGTTGGGCCTCCTGCAAAGCCGCCTGCGCTTTGAAGGTGAGTTTGTCCAATTGCATGCCCAATCCAGAGCCTCGTCGAGGCTATTTCCTGCCCTGCTTCTTCTCGTCCTTCTTGTCGCCGGACTTCTGCTTGCCCTCCTCAGGCTTCTGGAGACCGGCTGGGGCCCCGGCGTTGAGATTCGACAGAATGTCCTCGGTAATGTCGTTTTGACCGCTGGAGTAAAGGACAACGGGCGAGTGCAATTCGTTGAAACTCTGGGCGGTCACATCGATCACCATCGCGTATCCCTCGGCCTTTGCTTTCGCCTCAATCAAGTCGCGAATATTCTGAAGGATTTTGCCCTGGTGGCGGTGAACCTGGAGCCCGAGGTTTTCCTCGGAATTGCGCTGATACAGGTTGGCCGTCTGTTCAATTTCCTTGATCTCCAGCAGCTTTTTCTCGGCCGCGCTCTTCCGCTTGTCTTTTTCATCGCCTGAGACCGCCTGATCGTTGGCGCTATCCATGAGCTTTTTGTACTCCTGGTTTGCTTTCGCGTAGTCGTCGGCCATCGCCTGGGTCTTCTTTTTTATGTCCGCCTTCTGTTCCTCAAGCTGGGCGTTCGCCTGCTTGGTGAGCCAGTAATTCTCAAAAACCCGCTTCAGATCGATGATGGCGATCCTGTTGGTATCGACCTGAGCCGCCGCCGTCAGCAAAACCGCGGCGGTCAGCGCCAGGAAGGCCCTGGGGAGAATATGGAGGTTCGTTTTCATGCGGGTGAGAAGGTTAGAACGGGCGTTGGTAGCCGACGCTGAATTGAAACCGGCCGGAACCGCTGGTGTCTGAACCGTGCGTAATGGGAAACGCATAATCCAGGCGCAGTGGCGCCGGGCCCAGTTGCGGGATGAGCAGGCGCAGGCCGATGCCCCAGTCGTCGTTGTAGCTTCCAAGATTAAAGTCATAGGCTTTGGAATAAACCATACCGATGTCATAAAACGCCGCAAGGCGCAAACGTTCAATGATCGGAATGCTGTATTCCGCCGACGCGAACCAGTAGGTCCCGCCGCCGATCGGTTCGCCGAACTCGTCCTTCGGCCCGACATGACGAAACTTGTAACCGCGCAATGTGTTGGCGCCGCCGAGGAAAAACCGGTCGAACAGCGGCACGCGGGTTGAATCGCCGTACGCTTCCACCACGCCCGCTGTGCCGCCCAATTCCAGCACGTGTCCCTCAAAGGGCCCTTTGAGATACCACGACGACTGCAGCTCGATTTTGTAAATGTCTGTGTCGCCGCCAAACGGTCCGCCCGCAACCGATGCGCTCAGCGAGGTGAGCTGACCGCGGCTGGGCAGGTAACCGCCGCCGCGGGTGTCGTACGTCATTGAGACGCCGACTTTTGAGACCAGACGGTCGCCCTGTTCCTGCAACAGCGTGGGCGAGACGCTGGGGGGGATGATGGTTTGATGCCAGCCGCCGGGCAGCGGGCCCTGGGTCACGACGATATTGGTCGCGGTCCCTGCGCCGAAATGAATCCCGACATTCTCGATGGTATAACTGAGCCCGACACGAAACGCGTCCGTGAACAGGGCGCGGGTCAAGCCCAGCCGCGCGCCGGTCTCCCGCTGGTTATACAAATCACTGTAATATTGGATGTCCTTGTGGAACAAATCGACTTCAAGCGCCAGGTGGCGATTGAGGAACCAGGGTTCAACAAAGCTCAGCTCGTAATTCTCCTGCTTGGTTCCGACCGTGGCCTGAAG
>QHPW01000450.1 GCA_003219675.1 Verrucomicrobiota bacterium | reverse complement strand
GAGGGCAAGAAAGGGACTGTGCCCGCCTTGCCCGAACCCGTGCGCGCGACTCTGACCGTGGCCACCAACAAAACGACCTTTTACTTTCGCGCTCACTTCAACTTCACGAGCGACCCGACGACAGCGAAGTTGAAAATCAGGTCCATTATCGATGACGGCGCTGTGGTTTATTTGAACGGCAGCGAGGTGTTCCGGATTGGCATGCCGGCCGGACCGGTTGCCGCTTCCACACCCGCCTCGCGAAGCGTCGACGCCGCCGCTTACGAAGGTCCGTTTGACATTCCGTCAACCGTCCTGGTTTCGGGCGACAACGTCCTGGCGGTCGAAGTCCACCAGACCTCCCCGACGAGTTCAGACATCACCATGGGCGTCCAATTGTTCGTGCTGGGCGCACTGGTTCCGCCATCGACGTTGCCGGGATTTACCTCCGTCGCGCTGACCGGCACAAGCCTCAGGATCGAGTGGATCGGATCCGGGCAGTTGCAGTCTGCCGACGCAGTCATTGGTCCATGGGCAGATATCACGAATGCCGCCAGCCCGTTCATCGCCGCGCCCATCGGCATGGCAAAGTTCTATCGACTCAAGTAGTAAGCCAAAGCGTCCGCCGGCCGCCGTCACTGCTTTTGAGCGGTCCCCGGGCGGATTGTCACTCAAGCACGCGGAGCTCGAACCTCCGGAGAACGCTCAGGGGATAGTGAACGTTCCGCTTTCCCTTCACCCGGCATTCGCCCACGCTTTCCCATGAACCCTATAATCTATTGGACAACTTTATGTTGCATATGCAACACGAATTTGTCCAGGTCGGTTCATGGTCCCGATGCGCGATTCTGGAATCGCGGAGGCTCTCCTCACCCGATGGGAGAGGGCAGGGTGAGGGGCGCTGGAGGCTCCTTTTTCAAAATCTGAAATCCGAAATTGATCGGAGCCTCCTCACATCGACTGCTACGAGGTTCACGGAAAGCCTTCACAGTTTTCCACCGCGCATTGGGGCCATGAACGGTGGGGCGAGACTCCGTCGAGCCCTGATCTCTCCCAGCGACAGAAAATTAGGGCTCGACGGAGTCTCGCCCCACCGGGTTCATGGAAAGAGGGAAAAACGCCCTCAGTGTTTTTCAGGTCGAACACTGTTTTGGTCTGTTACGTGCCGCAACGCGCGACCGGGTCGCGCGCCGGTGTGCCTGCCCTTGTCCACCACGACCTGCCCGTTGACGATGACGTACTCAACGCCTTCGCTGTATTGGAACGGCTCGGCATAGGTCGAACGGTCAATAATGCGGCTTTCGTCGAAGACCGTGATGTCCGCGAACAACCCCGCTTGGAGCAGGCCGCGGTCGCGGATTCCGATCTTCGCCGCGTTGAGCGAAGTCATTTTGCGCACGGCGTCCTCGAGCCGCAGCAAGCCGCGTTCGCGCACATACACGCCCAGAACGCGCGGGAAAGTGCCGAAACTGCGCGGGTGCGGATTGCCGCGCCGCAGCGGCCCTTCCGTCGCCAGCGCCGAACCGTCCGAGCCGATCGAGCACCAGGACTGGCTCAATGCGAAATTCATGTCTTCCTCGGTGTGATGCGCGTACACCGTGCTCACCGATCCGTTCTGCTCGATGAGCAGATCGAACAAAACGTCGAGCGGATCGGGCGTCGGCGATTTGCCGTCGCTCTTCAGGGCAATGACCCGGTCCATCGTGAGGCCTTTGTAGGGATTGTCCGCGCTGATGAGCATGCGGCGCCAATCGCCGCCCACGGCGGTGTAATGGTTGTACCAACCGGGGACGCCGTTTCGGATGTCGTGCTTCAAGCGTTTGCGCTGCTGCGGGTCCCTCAGCCGGGCCAGAAGCTCCGCGCGCCCGCCTTCGTGCGCCCAGGGCGGAATGATGCTGGCGAGATCGTTATTGCCGCGGGTGTAAGGATAAACATTCGCCTGCACATTCACCCCGCGCCGTCGCGCGTCTTCAATCAACGCCACGACCTCCTTCATGCGGCCCCAATATTTCTCGTCCGCGATCTTCAGATGCAGGATGTCCACCGGCACACCGGCGCGTTCGCCGATCCGGACCGCTTCCTCCACCGAGTCGAACACGCCGAGTCCCTCGTCGCGCATGTGGGTGGAATAAATGCCGCCGTGTTCGCGCACGACCTTGCATAACTCGATCAGGTCGTCGGTCGTGGCGAGTGAACTGGGCGGCATCATCAACGCGGTCGAGAGCCCGAACGCCCCGTCGTTCATCGCCTCGGCGACCAGTCCTTTCATCTGCTGTAATTCGCCGCGACCGGGCCGCTCGAAGGAAGTTCCCATCACGCATTCCCAGACTGTCCCTTCACCGACGTAGGAAGCGATATTGACCGAAATGCCCGCGCGTTCGACCGCGGCGAAATAATCGCGCAACGCGCGAATCTCGATCGATTCGTTCTTCACCGAAACAGTTTGCGGCTTGAGTTTGCCTTTGAAAGGCCCCGCGGAGGTCGATTCGCCGATGACTTCGGTCGTGACGCCCTGACGAATTTTGCTTTGGGCGTTGCCGTCCTCGAGAAGCGTCCAGTCCGAGTGGGAATGCATGTCAATGAACCCGGGCGCGACCACCAGAGCGGTGGCATCGATCCCCCGCTTGGCATCGCCTTCGACACGTCCTATGGCGAGAATCCGATCTCCTTTGACAGCCACATCGCCGTGGAACCATGGGTTGCCCGAGCCATCGACGATTTTTCCGCGGCGGATGACGAGGTCGTAGTCCGGACCGGCAGCGCCAAGATCGATGCTCAGTGAAACGATGGCACAACACGACGACCAGCATTGAAACCGGCGGTTCATTGAATCGGGACGACAGCCTGCGCTCGAACCCGCGTGTTTGGCAAGCGCTGGCTTGCTTCACGCTTGCGTTCGCGCCATGCCAGCCTCCCGCGCCGCCGGTGTCGGTCATCCTCTTTTTCGTGGAAATGGATTGAGGTTCCCCGAGCCATGCCGCATAAACCGACACCACCGCGCGATGAAGGATTCGATATGAAATGGCTCCCAAAGGGACTGCTGGTTCTGATGGCAACCGTTGCGGCGGATCCGACCATCGTCCTTTGCGCAGTCACGGGGACCGGAGGAGACCTTCTTGCCGCCGCGAACGACCCCGTTTTCGAGTCCGGTCTCGCGGCGTTGAAGAAAGCCACGGGAATCATTGAGGGCAGGCCGGACCCGTCGCAAACCGGATGGATGCCCGACCTGCAGTTGTTGGTGGGTGTCAAAGCGGTTGAAGGCTCCAAAAGAACCATTTACTTCGTGGAAATGACCACGCTGCGCCCGCCGCCAACCAACGCCGCGGGACAGCTGTGGAGTCCGCCTTTGCGGACGAACAGGTTCGAGTGGTCCGGCACCAACGGCGTGACCGCCACCCACAAGACGGCCGAATACATCTCGTCCCTCTATCCGGTGCGCCTGCGCGTGTTCGACGGATCAGGCCGGCAGCTCAAGGAGGGCGAGGCAACGATGCCCTGGGGTCTGCTGACGAACGGGCTGGCGGACATGTGCCGCCTCAGCATGTCCCTCGCTGGCCGCGAAGAGCGGGCGGGAAGACAACTGGAGAGTGGCGCAAGCCAGACCCAGGCGTCGCGCGCGGCCGCGCCGGCTGGAAACTCCGGCAATCCGGAAGACAACGACGAGTTGATGCGGTTCGCCGGAGGCGGGTTCCTTTGGTTGATGACGATGTTTGGACAACTCCAGAATACCCCTGCGCTGAATGAGATCTGGGAGAAGGCCCATTGCGCCTTTCGCCTGCCGGGCGTGTGGTCCGCGGTGAAGTCCGTATTGAAGGGGAGCCTTGTTATTTCGCTGGAGCCGCGCTTGAACGAAGTGACCCTGGCCCACCCGGAACCGGCGGGAGCAGCCACTCGATCGTATCGGCTGCCGGTGGATTTGAACCATGGCAAGCGAAACCTGACCCGAGTCGAAATCATCGTCGGCCCCGCCAGCGGAGCGGAAATGCTGTTGGCCGGGATACGGTCGATCCGGGCGGTGCATCCGGCCAGGCCAAAACAGGAATTCACGGCCCGGATCCTCGTTTCGGGCAACGCCGCGGTGTCGAATACCGGACAGTGAAGCGGTGTCATCGCGGCACCCCCCAGGCTCTGATGTTCAAACCGAATCGCACGCGAAACCCGCGAAAAGGAGGGGTCATGAAAAGGCGCAGAGAACACAAGAACTGCTGACGCCGATTCCGCGAATCGACACAAATTCCAACGGGTAGGGCGCGGTGTCCTCACCGCGCCGTCGCCCGGCGGGCTGGGGACAGCCCGCCCTACCTTACGGTTCATCGGCAAGGAGAACGTTCTCCGCTTGGGCGCGCAACCGGAGCGCTTCGACAGATCACGCCGCGGAGAAGCCACCGGAACATTGCCATGTCGGACACCGGCGAAAGCGGTTCCCTCGCCCTGAGGGACGCGGCCGTGCTCGTCGGGAAGCAGTGGACCTTTCCCAACACTCTCGAACTCTGCGCATAAAGAAGAAGAACCCGATTATTTCGCGCCCTGGTCAATCCACGCGCGGATCAGGCCGATCTGTTCCTTCGTCAACTGCGGGTATTTGTCGCGCTTTTCCGTCGGTGGCATTTCCATATCCTCCACCAGGTCGGAGGCGTAGGCCGCCATTGGACTTTTTGCGCTGTTGCCCGGGACGATGGCCGCGTCGCCGCTCTCGCCGCCTTTGATGACGTTCGGCAGCGTGTCCATGCGGTATTTGCTCTTCGGCTTCTCGCCACTATGACACTTCACGCAGGACTTTTCGAGGATCGGTTTGATGTCCTTCTCAAAGGTCAGGCCCGTCTTGCTTGCTGCCGGAGGCAATTTACTTGCGTCCCACTCCGCTTTTTTCTTGTCCTTGTCAGCGGCAACAAGCGCTATTGCGGACAGGCAAAACCCGGCCGCAACGAGGGTTTTGATGCGTTTTCGTAAACCTTGCGGCAAGCGATCGGTGTTCATGGTTCGATTATTCATGGAGGACATTTTCAACCAAAGACGGCAATGGCGTCAAAAGGATTCATCCTGTCTCGGGACCGGCCAAAGCGAATTGTCTCTGCGGGTCGCCGGGCGTGGAATTTTGGCCCAGATACATCCGGGTCAGCGTCCGTTGCGCAGTGAATCCATGCTCCTTGGCGCATTTCACAGCCGCGTCGTTCTGATCGGGCACGTCCCAGAAGATCATTTGCCCCGTGTTTTGGGCGACCAGCGCTTCGACCAGGCGCACGCCTGCGTCGGCCGATCCTGCCACGACCGGACCGAGACAGAGCGCTTGCGAGCCAGCGCGGATCAAACCGTAGCCGGCGAACCGGCCGGGCTGAGATTCCAGCACCAAAGCAATCCGGCTCTGCTGCGCAAAGACCTGCAGGATTCTACTTCGTGGAACACCGAACACCGCGGAATCGAGTCGGTCGATGCCTCGAGCGTCGGAATTCCGCCAGGTTCTGATCCGCGAATCAAACACCGTCGGTCGTGGACGGCACTTGGCGCATTCCCATCGTGTCAGCGTCCATTCGTCTTTGAAGCCAAGGTCGTCATACACCTTTTTGCCAAGCGGCGTGGCGTCGAGCTTGAGGCAGCGCACGCCGCGCACGCGCAAGTATTCGATACAGCACTGCAGCAAGGCCCGGCCAATGCCGCGCCGGCGAAATTCCGGATGCACGAGCACCATGCCGATCCAGGCCAACTCCGGCCCGTAAACCGTGGTCGTGGCGGTGCCCGCAGGTGCGCCGTTCCATTCGGCCAGAAAGCATCCGTCCGGCTCGATGGTCAGGAAACGTTGCCAGTCATCGGTTGTCTGGTTCCAGCCAGCCAGGGCGCGAACGGAGTCCGCGAAGGCCAAATCCGCACGCGTCAGCAGGCGCAGGCGCAGTGACGAGTTCATAATCACAGTGTCAAACTTCCGTCGCTGCCGGAGGACCCGCAGAATTCGACAGTTGCGGGAAAGGCACTTCCTGCCGTCGAGAACGCCGCGTTCCCCCTCACCCTGACCCTCTCCCTCAGGGAGAGGGAACCCCTTGCGACGCTCTTTGACATGCTGGTGTTTGGTTTGCCCGCTCCGCGCTGCGACCTTCGGCCGCGCTCCGATTCCGCACCAAAGGAGCGAACAGCCTCTGAAGGAACACGCTTACACACTCCCAACACGTCGCCGGAAACCCGTGCTACGACAGCGACGCGCGCACGCCGCTCGTCATAGTTTCTCGGTTTTGTCGCGCCGGTAAATCAATTTGCCGTCGATGTAAGTCCGCAGCACTTGGGCGGCGGCGATCCAGTCTTCCGGGCAGGTCAACAGGTCGCTGTCGAGCACGATCAGGTCAGCCAGTTTGCCCGGCTCCAGCGAGCCGAGCTTGTCGTCGCAACCCAGGATGCGCGCGTTGTTGATCGTGTAGAAGCGAATGGCCTGCTCGCGCGTGAGCGCTTCCTCCGGATGCAGTCGGCCTTCATATTGTTTG
>QHPW01000111.1 GCA_003219675.1 Verrucomicrobiota bacterium | reverse complement strand
ACTCTTTTTGTAAGTTTCGCGCGGTAGGTCTCGGGAGAAACGTTGGCCGCGCCCCACCACGTTCCCGAGGTTGCTCACGGGTGGAACTAACACGCCCCCATCGAGCTGCACAACTTTCTGCAGGATTCTTTGCGTTGCCCGAAGAAGCCCACGCAGTTGTTGATGCATTGTTCGCATGTCGGCGACTTTGGATCAGCCTCCGCTTTGTTCGCCAGCCCCAAGCAGGCCAGCGCCATGCCCGCGAGTCCGACGCCGAATTTCTTCAGCGCTGCGCGACGCGTGACCGATTGGGCCAGGCCCTTGGTGAGTTCATCGAATTGATTGTTCATGTTTTTCCTTTCGTTTTTGTTGTTTTTCTTTTTTTCTAAGCGGAGATTCATGGATGGCTTGGCTGAGAGCATTGCGGGTTCTCCCTTCATTGGCCCACCCGGCGGGCGAAGATGCTGGTGTGGTTGTTCTGGTCCACGGCGCTAAAGGCGGCCACGAACCCGCCGCCACCGACCGGGGCAAGGCCGAAGTAGTCCCCAAGGAAAAAGCCATCGCCGAGAATCGCGCAGGCTTCCATGTTGAAGGAACTGTCGGTCAGGCGTACTTCATTGCCCCAGTTGGCAGGGTTGGTTGCCGGTGCGCCGGGAGTCGGGTGACACTGCACCAGCCAGTAATCGGTGGGCAGGCCGGGGGCCGGAGTGTTGAACCGAAAATCGTAGTAGGAGACGCCGATGGTGCCGTTGGCCGCCACCGCAACTGTGGCAAAGAAAGACTGCCGATTGCCCGCTGGGATGTTCAGTGGCGTTTGATTGATGCGTATCGGCGCCGACCAGGTAGCGCCTCGGTCGGAGGACATCGAAAAGGCAATATCATTGTACTGAAAACCGCTGAACCGCCCCTCTTCCCACACAACGTAAAGGTTGCCACTACGCGGATCCACCGCGTAGATCGGGCTGAAGTGGTCATTCACCGGCTCACCGGTTTCGGGGTCCGCCGTCGCGGCTGCACCGCTGCCGTCTGGTCGCAGCACGGGGGTAGTCAGAAAAGCCTGCGTGGGCCCTGACCAGGTCTTGCCGTGATCGCTGGAGCGCAGCAGCCCAATCGAGTACAGCACCGGCTTGTTCGCTTGCGCCGTGTAAAACTGGTAAAGCATCACCAGGGCGCCATCTGGCATCACGAAAACCTGCGGGTCGTCCGCGAAGTTTTGAGGTTGAGGTTCGAAGAGCGTGCGCGCCGGCTCCCAGGTCTGGCCGCCGTCGGTCGAGCGTGTAAACTCAATCCAGGAGTGGTTTTTTACGTTGCTTTGGGTCCAGGAGTTATAAACGAGGCGCGCGTCCGTGGTGTCCGCCGTGATGACCTCGCCGTCGTTCGTCGGCTCGACTTCCGGGGACATCAGGGTCGGGGCTGACCAGTGCCGCCCGCCGTCGGTGGATTTGCACGTCGCAATGAGCTTGGCCGAGAACGAGAACCCGACTACCACGCTCGCGTAGAGGTCGCCGTTGGGCGCAAAGGAAAGCGTGGGATCGCCCGTGCCGGGGTACGGCTGGCTCGAGGAGCACGTCGTCACCGGCAGCGGGACCTGCTGCCAGGTCAAGCCACCGTCAAAGGAAGCTGCGGTGATGACGTTCTGGAAGTCGCCGCCGATCCACGCAGCGACCATGTTGTTCTGGTGGACCGGGTTGACGGCGATGAACGGCTCGGCGGCATCGTTGAGCGTCATGGTTCCGGGCGGCAGAAAGCCGCTATTACAGCCGGCCAATGGATTGGGCTGTGACAGTTCCACCAGCGGGCCGAGTGTTGCCGCCGTTACCCGCAATGGCGAGCTGAGTGAGCACGCCAGTGCCATGCCGGCGAGGCCGACGCCGAATTTCTTCAGCGCCGCTCGGCGCGTGACGGATTGGGTCAGGCTTTTGGTGAGTTCATCGAATTTGTTGTTCATGACTTTCCTTTTGTGTTCGTCGCGTTGTGGTTGTTCGACCTCAGGCAGCAAGGATGATTCCCTGTTTTTGTCCCTCTCTGACTCGGGGCTTAACCCTTCATCTTATGTTTCCCGTTAGGTCTTGGTGAATTTGGCAAACCCCCAGGTGGCGCTTCATCTTGTTCGCTGGGATCTAGACCGGATTCGGTTTGTTACAGACAAGGCCGCAATCATTGTCTCTGCAGTATTGCCTTGAATAGCCACTGGCCATACACGCCTCCACGCAAACATTGCATCGGTTATTTGCCGCCGCCTTGTTCGCCAGCCCGAAGCAGGCGAGTGCCATGCCGGCGAGGCCGACGCCGAATTTCT
>QHPW01000449.1 GCA_003219675.1 Verrucomicrobiota bacterium | reverse complement strand
TTTACCGCTTCCGGGCGGTCTCCACTGACAATGTCGGAGAAACCAACGGATCAAATGAAATTCGAGTGATGATTAAGCCGTTCAATGACGACTTCGCCAACAGCCAGACGCTCACCGGCGCTACTGTCCAGGTGGTGACCTATCCTCTGTTTTCTACGGGTGAGGCGGGAGAGCCGCAGCACTTGCCCGCGTTCCAGAACCGTTCGGTTTGGTATTCCTGGACCGCGCCATTTTCGGGAATCGGTTCGGTTGACAGCCTCTATTACTCGAGCCCAGCCGTTTACGTCGGTGACCGGCTCGACCAACTCGTCCGGATTGCTGGATCAACCAACAACCAGATCGAATTCACCGCTCAATCGGGCGTGACCTACCGCATCGCGATCAACGCTCATGACCAGGACCCGTGGTCGCAGTACTATTCGGGATACACCTTGGTTAACCTCGGTGTTCGAAAGCCTCCCCTCCCGACGCCGGACAACGACGACTTCGCCAAGGCCACCTTGTTCACGGGATACGACGGCACCCTGACCAGTCACCTGGCCAGCGCCTCGCTCGAGCCGGGGGAACCCTGGCCGACCATCCCCTCTGTCGTCGCTCGCTCCGTCTGGTTCCGCTGGCGCACCCCCTTCTCTGGTCTGGCCCTGGTTGATTTGAGTCCATCAACCGCGGGCGTGCTGGTTGCCTATCGCGGCAATGCCCTGACCAACCTGACCCAGCTCGCTTTCGCATCGGGTGGCAGGCTTCAGTTCCTCGCTGAGGCTGGAACCGACTACTCCATTATCGTCGGGGACGGCGGTTGGCCGGTGTCTTCCGGTGACGAATTCGACCTTCGACTCTATCAGGTCAGACCTCGACTGGCTCTACCCGTCGGTGGTGACGTTCTGCGCGGACGCGATGGCGTTCATCTGCTGGCCGAGATTGCCGATGCGCCGACTGCAGTCAACAGCGTGGAGTTCTTCAATGGTAATGTCTCCCTCGGCTCGGTCATCGGAGGGCCATTCGAATTCCTTTGGGCCAATCCGACCGCCGGGCCGGTGGAACTGTGGGCGCGGGCGGTCGACGACACCGGTCACGGGAGCGATTCGCCTCGCGTGACCGTCTATGTCCGACCTGTCAACGACGACTTTGTGGACCGAAGGGAAATCTCCGGCGAACAAGGCCAAACCGGCGGCTCGACCGAATACGCCACGGTCGAGACTAATGAAGGTATTGCTCAGGGGGCGGGGACGAATTCGGTCTGGTTTCAGTGGACGCCGCCGCGGGACGGCAAGTTGGTCGTGCAGGCAAACGCCGCCTACGCCTGGCCGAATTTCGCGCCGTTTGTGCCGCGCATCACCATTGCGGAAGGGCCAACGCTCAGTGCTCTGAACGTCCTGGCGATCAGCGGGCCGCCGGACGCGGTGGGGTCGCCGGGGCCACCGCAGAATGTGACAGTGGTGGCCGAGTGCCGCGTTACGCAACAACACACTTACGCAATCTGCGTGCAGGGTTGGACCAACATTTCCGGGCCCTTCGAGTTGAACTGGAAATTCATCCCGCGCGCCCCGAACGACGACTTTGCGCGTCGTATTTCGTTGATCGCCCCAATCACTATGGGATCTAACGTGGGAGCGACCGGCGAAGCTGGCGAGCCCCTACCGCCAACCAACAGCCTTGCAAAGTCCGTCTGGTGGACGTGGACCGCTCCCGACACGGGCGACGCCCGACTGAAGGTATCTGGAGGATTCGCGTTGGCCGTCTTTGTTGGAACCGCCGTCGATGACCTGTTGCGCGTGGCCACAGGTGTGAACGGATCAGAATACATCGCCGGGATACCGACACCGAACAACACCGTCCGCTTCCAGGCGATTCGGGGAGTGGACTACCAGATTGCGGTCACTGACGTGGGCGGTTACGAGGGCGACTTTACTCTAAGCCTGGATTCACCACAGGCAACGCCACGCATCGACCCGGCGTCGCCCACCGTGCTACCGACCGGGGAGTTTTTTCTTAGACTCTCGGGCGCCACCGGCCGGCCGTTCGTGTTGCAGTCCTCCAGCAACCTGGTCACCTGGAGTGATGTGTTGATCGACACGTTCCAGGGCGCTACTTTCCTGTATAGCGAATCCCCCTCGCTGCTTCGCCCGCAGAGTTTTTATCGGGTTGTGCCGCTCGTGGATGCGCTTTCTCCGCCGTTGTCGGCCAGTCTCCTGAACGTGGTGCCGGGCGCCACCACGACCGTCCGCGTGGTCGGACCGCCGGGTCAGCCATTCCGGCTCCAGGCATCTGAGGACCTCAAACAATGGGAAGATCTCGCTGGTGGCATTGTAGTAGGTTTCGCGGCCGACGCGCTTGATCCGACTTCCGGCGGAGAGTCGTTCCGATTCTACCGCGTCCTGCCTTGGCGGTAAACGCGACTGGATTTCGGTCAACTCCGGTACCTGTCGTGTCCGGCATCACGATCATGATTCGTTGAGCGCGCATACGCCCCCGCTGGATGTTTGAGAAGCCAAAGAGAGCAGGCTAGTAGCTAGCTAAGGCACGCTGAAGAGGTATCTGCCGAGAGAATTGGAATGGGGTACCTGGCAATTGTTTGGAGGTTTCCACGGCCTCGGATCAGTATTTGGCGCTGAGGCGCTTCTCCCGCCATCGGAGGCTTTCAACCGCTGGGTAAAACTTTTTTTCGTTTGGCGGGATGACGGGCTGGTTCGCGAGGGCGACCAAGTCCTTCTGGCCTTCTATTCGGGCATCCAGGCCGGGACCAACGCGCCAGATGCCGGCGCGTT
>QHPW01000448.1:2692-5654 GCA_003219675.1 Verrucomicrobiota bacterium | reverse complement strand
ACCTCGTCACGCTTCCGCTCGAAGGTGTGCCGGGTAAAGTCGCGGGTGTGCAAGCCGTGGACGACCAGGCGGCGAAAGACCCGAACTACCTGAAAGACCCGCAGAACGCCGTGGCAGCGAAGGCAGCTGAAGAATATCGCGCAGATCCCATCACGATGGGCATCCAGCACGCGCCGAGCGATCGCGTGGCGTCGGCGACGGCGCAGGTGATTTTTCCCGGGTTCGGCGCGGCGGCAATGGCGATTGCGATCATCGTTTCGACTTTCGGCTGCAACAACGGATTGATTCTGACCGGCGCGCGCGCCTACTACGCCATGGCGCGTGACGGATTGTTTTTCAAATCGGCTGGCAACTTGAATCGCTCTCACGTGCCGGCATGGGGTTTGTGGATTCAAGGGGCGTGGTCGGCGTTTTACATTCTGCCGCGCACAGTCAGGACGGCGAAAGACGGCACCATCTCGTATGGCAATCTCTACGGCGATCTGTTGACCTACGTGATCTCGGCGGCGCTCATTTTTTACATCCTCACCATCGCCGGAGTCTATGTGCTGCGCGCGAAGCGGCCCGACGCCGAAAGACCGTATCGTGCGTTTGGCTATCCCATTGTTCCTGCGCTCTACATCGTCGGGGCGGCCGTGATTCTGTTCGTGCTCTTCGCGTATCAAACCGCAACGACATGGCCTGGGCTCATTATCGTGCTGGCGGGCGTGCCGGTCTATTTTATCTGGAGAAAACGTGGCACGGTTGCGGCTAAGCCCCTGATATCGTAGCAGCCGACGTAAGGAGGCTCCGTTTCCCTTGGACACCACGAATTATGTCAGAGCCGCACTATCGCCGATTTCCAATCAGCAGAACCGTCGCCAGTTCCGAGTGCTTTGCAGTCGGCGAAGCGTCTGCGGGTTGGAAACCCGCGATACAGCAGACTTGGAAGTCTGCGCTACCGTGCGTCCTCGTCACTCTAAACAGGTACGACGCCGTGGGCTTACCTTCTGCCGCTGCTCCGCAGTTGGTTGTTGTCGCTCCCGGAAACCCGTTGAACACTGTCCACACATTCCAGACATTTTCTTGACTTCCAAACGCCGCTGGCGCATGAACCGGTCCCAACCTATCAACTCAGGGAACCCATGAATCTGTTCCGCCGAAAAAGCATCGCCGACCTGCAGGCCGAGGTGCAAACGGACCAAAGGCTGAAACGCGCCTTGGGCCCGATCAACCTCACCACACTGGGCATCGGGGCCATCATCGGGGCGGGCATCTTCGTGTTGACAGGTCAGGCTGCGGCGCAATATGCAGGGCCGGCGATCGTCCTGTCGTTCGTGCTGGCGGGCGTCGCCTGCGCATTTGCGGGGCTGTGCTATGCCGAATTCGCGACCCTGATCCCGATATCGGGGTCCGCGTACACTTACGGGTATGCGACGCTTGGCGAATTCGTCGCGTGGATTATCGGGTGGGACTTGATCCTCGAATATTTGTTTGCCGCCGGCACGGTCGCGGTCGGTTGGTCGGGCTACGTCGTGTCGCTCCTTTACGACCTTAACATCCACATCCCGCCCGAGTTGTCGGCGGCCTACGGCACGCATCTCATTGAAATTCCCACGGCGCTTGCCTCGGCCTTGAAGATGAAAGCCGGCTGGGCGGCGGTGGGCCCCGCGCTTCTGGATCAGATGAAGACGGCTGGAACAGACCCGGCCTCGCTCGGACACGCCACGGCGGTTTTTAACGTGCCCGCCGTGATCATCATTTTGATCGTCACCGTGCTTCTGGTGATCGGCATCAAGGAATCGGCGGCGTTCAACAACATCATCGTCGCGATAAAACTGCTGGTGATTTTCGCGTTCATCGCAGTCGGCGTGGCCTACGTCAACCAGGCCAACTGGCATCCCTTCGTGCCTCCGTCGGCCGGACCCGGTCATTTTGGCTGGGGCGGGGTGGTGCGGGCGGCGGGAGTGATTTTCTTCGCTTACATTGGTTTTGATGCCGTCTCCACAGCCGCGCAGGAGGCGAAGAATCCGCAGCGCGACATGCCGATTGGAATACTCGGTTCGTTGGCAGTTTGCACGGTGATTTACATCGTCGTCTCACTGCTCCTGACGGGCATCGTCTCCTACACCCGGTTGGACGTCCCTGCCCCGATCGCCGTGGCTATCGATTCGCTCGGCCCATCGATGTCGCGGTGGATGGGACCGGTGATCAAGATCGGCGCCATCGCCGGCCTTTCGTCGGTCATTCTCGTGATGCTGCTGGGCCAACCGCGCATCTTCTATACCATGGCGAAGGACGGTTTGCTGCCGCCCGTGTTCAGCGCAGTGCACCCGAAGTTTCGCACGCCCTGGTTGGCGCAAATGCTCACCGGCGCGGTTGCCATGCTGATCGCGGCGCTGTTCCCCATCGGTCTCCTGGGGGAACTCGTGTCGATCGGCACACTGCTTGCGTTTGCCATTGTCTGTGCTGGCGTGTTGGTGCTTCGATTCACTGATCCACAGATTCACCGGCCGTTCCGCGCTCCGGCGTACTGGATCGTCGCGCCGTTGGGTGTCATTTTTTGCGTCTTCCTGATGATCGGCCTTCCGTCCGACACCTGGCTGCGCCTCATCATCTGGATGGCCATCGGTCTGGTCATTTACTTCGCTTACGGACGGCATCACTCCAAAGTGCAGCAACGGGCAGCCCAGGTCCGCGCCGAGTCACGCGCAGCCTAGCCACGGCTTTCCATGAACCTGACTCTGGTAGGGACATCGCGCTGCGATGTCCCCGCCCGCGAAGCAGCGGGCGGCATCATTGCGCCGCTGAGCGCGGCACGGACGGCGCAGCGCGTCGTCCCTACCGGGTTCAGGGTCCAACGCGCGAAAATTTCGTGGAATTCTTCCCATGAACCGGAAAGTGGCTCGCCTGCACTGCAACGAGTTGCGCAATTCAGGTTCATGGACCGTGAGCAGGTCCGAAAGGAACACGGAGCTTTCCA
>QHPW01000448.1:0-2620 GCA_003219675.1 Verrucomicrobiota bacterium | reverse complement strand
GCTCGACGGAGTCTCGCCCCACCGTTCATGGCCCCGGGCCCGTCCTTTCCCGGCATTAACTGTTTGACGCGGAGGCGCGGTCTCCCTACCGTCCGGTAAGTCCATGCTGACCACCGATTCCAAAACCTGCCAGCAAGTCCTGCGGGCGGCCCTGAAAAAATTCGCCGATTGCGGTTATGAAGGAACTTCGGTGCGGGACATTGTGGAAGCGGCAAACGTGACCAAGCCGACGCTGTACTACTATTTCGGGAACAAGGCGGACTTGTATCAGGCCCTGGTCGATTACGCCCACGACGAGCGGTTGCGGTTGATGCAGGCGGCGGGCGATCGGGGACGGACGCTCGCGGACAAACTGGTGGAGATTCTGGCGGCGCTGTTTGAATTTCTGCAGAACAACCGCGAGCTGATGCGCATTGCCTTTGCGACCGCCTTCGCGGCGCCGGGGGAATTGCCCGCAGAGATTCGATACCTGGACAGGTGCAGCCGAAATTTTGAGTTTATCCACGCGCTGATCAAGCAGGGCCAGGCGGACGGCGAACTGGACCAACGGTTCGACAGCAAGGAGCTGGCGTTCGGCATTTACGGGCAGTTGAACATTTACGTGATGGCGCATCTGCTGATGCCGGATTGCAAATTGAACCGGCAGACGGCGGAACGGATCGTCAAACTGTTTCTTTCGGGCGCCGGGGCGAAACCGAGAGCGAAACGCGATCAGAGGGCTGAATGAGAAATGTCTTGAGCTTGAGCGTCGCGGCGGTCGCGGTCGGTCTTTTGACGTCCGGCTGTTCGAAAAAGGCGGGCGGCGGTGCGGGCGGCTTTCCGCCGGTGCAGGTCATCGCGGTGGAAGCGAAGCGTCAGCCCGTGTCCGAAACCCTGACCCTGCCCGGCACCATTGCCGCCAACGAACAGGTGGAAGTGAAGGCCGAGACCGACGGAATCGTGCAGGAAATCAATTTTGCTGAAGGCGAGCGCGTTTCGAAAGGGCAATTGCTGGTGACGCTTGACGAAACCAAGTTATCCGCCACGCTGGCCGAGGCCGAAGCCAGCCTCAAGTTGAGCGCCGCCAACTACCAGCGGGCCAGACAGCTCCTTCAGGACAAACTGATTTCCCAACAGGAATACGACCAGGCCGCTTCCACCTTCGCTGTGAGTCAGGCCAGCGTGGATCTGATGCGCCGTCAGCTCAAGGACGCGCGCGTGGTCGCGCCGTTTGCGGGCATCGTCAGCTCGCGGCAGGTCAGCCCCGGCCAGGTGATCACGCGCAACACCACTCTGACCTGGCTCGTCGATCTCGACACGGTGAAGGTTGAAGTGAAGGTGCCGGAGAGATACCTGCGACAGCTCAAAGTGGGGCAGCCGCTCGAATTTTCGGTCGCCGCGTTTCCCGGGGAGAAGTTTCGCGGCGAGGTTTATTTCATTTCCCCGCAGATTGACGAAAGCCTGCGCACGGCCCTGGTGAAGGCGAGAATCGCGAACGCGGACGGAAAGCTCCGCGGCGGCATGTTCGCGAGTCTCGACCTGAGACTTCAACTGCGCGATGCGGCGATTGTCATTCCGGAGCCGGCGCTCATGAGCAATGGCGACAACTTTTCGGTATTTGTGGTGGACGACAAAGGCAACGCGCAGATCCGCATGATCGAAGTGGGCCTTCGACTCGCCGGAAAGGCGGAGATCGTCAAAGGGCTGAGTGCCGGAGACGTGGTTGTGGTGGAGGGCACCCAAAAACTTCGTCCGGGCGCGCCTGTAAAGCTGGCCGCGCCGGAGGCCGCGGCGGCCTACACCGGAGGTTGACACCGATGATTCTGTCGCGTGTTTCCATTCAGCGGCCGGTCCTCGCCACGATGATGAATCTGGTGTTGGTGCTGTTCGGCCTCATCGGTTTGTCCCGCCTCCCGGTGCGTGAACTGCCGGACATTGACCCGCCCATCGTGAGCGTCACCACGGTTTATCCCGGCGCCAACGCCGAGGTAGTGGAAACCGAAGTCACCGAGCGGCTCGAAGAGCAGATCAACAACATCGAAGGCATCAAGACGCTGCGCAGCGAAAGCCGCGAAGGCGTCAGCAACATCACCATCGAGTTCGATCTGTCGCGCGCCATTGACATCGCCGCCCAGGACGTTCGCGACCGGGTCTCGCGTGTGCGGGGCACTCTGCCGACCGACATCCGCGAGCCGATCATCGCCAAGCAGGATTCCGACGCGCAACCCATTATCTGGAACGCGTTGAACAGCGACCGCTATTCGCCGCTGGAACTCGCCACCCTCGCCGAAAGACAGATCAAGCCCAGACTCCAGAGCGTGCCGGGCGTTTCCTCGGTCATCATCGGCGGTGAAAAACGCTTCGCCATGCGGCTCTGGCTGGATTCGGAAAAAATGGCCGCGCGTCAGGTCACGGTGCTCGATGTCGAACGCGCCCTGCGGCAACAGAATATCGAACTGCCCAGCGGTCGCGTCGAGAACCTCGACCGCGAGATGACCATCCAGACTCGCGGCGAGCTGAAGACCGCGGAGGAGTACAACAACCTGGTGTTGCGCACCCAGGGCGCGACCTCGGTGCACCTGAGGGACATCGGCCGCGCGGAAGAGGGCGTCGAAGACTATCGCACCATTGCCCGCGCGCG
>QHPW01000447.1 GCA_003219675.1 Verrucomicrobiota bacterium | reverse complement strand
TGGCGCGGATCACTTCCTTCTCCTTTTGCTGAATGAATGAAGCGAGGACGAAGTAAGCGAGCAGGAAAAGCGCGAAGCAGCCGAAGATGAAAAACGCGGCATACCACAGGTTCAGCCGGAAACTGAAACTGCTGCCGGAACGTTCAATCGGCTTTGAGGGCATAACCAACCCCGCGCAGCGTGCGGATCATCTTTTTGTCGAAATCCCGGTCAATCTTGTTGCGCAACCGGCAAACCACGACGTCCACGACGTTCGTTTGCGGATCGAAGCTGTAGTCCCAGACGTGCTCGAGAATCAGCGCCTTGGACACCACTTTGCCGGCGTTGCGCATCAGGTATTCGAGCAGGGAAAACTCGCGCGACTGCAAATCGATTTTCCGATTCCCGCGCCGCACCTCGCGGGTGATGAGGTTCAGGGTCAGATCGCCGACCGTCAGTGTCGTCGGCTCGGTCTCGCGCGAGGCGCGCCGGATCAGCGCCTGAACGCGCGCCAGCAGTTCGCTGAAGGCAAACGGCTTTTCCAGGTAATCATCGCCCCCGCTTTGCAAGCCCTTGATGCGGTCATCCACCGAAGCCCTGGCGCTCAGAATGAGCACCGGCAGGTTGATTTTGAGATTGCGCAACTCCTGAACCAAACCCAGGCCGTCCAGCTTCGGGAGCATGATGTCGATCACCGCCGCGTCGTACGGCGCGGTTGACGCCAGAATCAGACCGTCTTCGCCGTTGGCGGCGTGATCCACGGCGAAGCCGCTCTGTTTCAGTCCCTTGATGACGAACGAGGCGATTTTCTTGTCGTCCTCAACAACCAGGATGCGCATGGGGCAACTTTCTGTTCCGGCGCCGCCGATTTGCTCTCCGACAATTTCAAGTTGGGGGCGTTCGGTTCTCACGAGTTTGCCACGAGGTGACGTGACGGCCAAAAGAAATGTTTTCCCCGCGGCGAACCGTAGCGCGCGCTTCCAGCGTGCCGGTTGCGCGGCATCCGTGCCGCGCCGCGATCCGAGGCTGCGAAGCCCCGCAACTTCAGGCAAAGATGCCCGCGCTACGGCCAGCCGCCGCAGGAAAAGCTCGCTTACTTTGATTTGCCCTCGTCCACGACGACGTAGTCGCTGCCGCCGCGGCTCCAGAACCGCACGAGCACCTGTTTGGTCTTGACGTGTTTGCTCACCTCAACCGCTTCTGCCGCATTGGTCACCCGTTTGTGATCGATCTCCTGAATCACGTCGCCGGGACGCAGTCCGGCTTCGTAGGATGCGGAATCCGCATCCACGTCCGTGATCAGCGCCCCTTTCACCCGGTCGGGAATGTTGAACTGGCTGCGCGCCGCCGAATCGATGTCGCCCACCGTCACGCCGTTGAGCGCGTCGCTCTCGTTGTTGCCAGGCTCGTTATTGGCGGAGGCCAATCTCTGTTCCGGCATTTCTTTGAGGGTCACGGTGAACGACTTCTCTTTTCCGTCGCGGAGGACTTTCAAGGACACTTTGTCACCGGGCGCCAGTCGGCCGACCATCAATTGCAGGTTGCGCCGGTCTTTGACAGGTGTGCCATTCAACTCGATAATCACGTCGCCGGAGTGCACGCCCGCTTCCGCCGCGGCGCTTCTGTCTTCCAATTGGGTGACCAACGCGCCGCTGGTGGTGTCCGGAACGTTAAATTGCCTGGCCAGTTCCGGAGTCAGGTCCTTAATGCGGACCCCGAGAAAACCGCGTTCGATTTTGCCTTTCTCGATGAGCTGGTCCATGACGCTGCGCGACAGGTTCGCCGGAATCGCAAAGCCCACTCCTTGACTGCCGCCGCTGCGGCTGAGAATGGCCGTGTTGAGGCCGATCAGCCGGCCTTCAGCGTCCACCAGCGCGCCGCCGGAGTTGCCCGGATTGATGGCGGCATCGGTCTGAATGAAATCTTCATAATCTTCGATCCCCATGCCGCCGCGACCCGTGGCGCTGACGATGCCCATGGTGACGGTCTGCCCGATGCCGAACGGATTGCCCAGCGCCAGCACGACATCACCCACTTCAATCCTGTCACTGTCCGCGAACGTGATGGAGGGCAGGTCCTTCGCATCGATTTTCAGCACCGCAATATCCGTCCTGGGATCGCGACCAACCACTTTGGCTGTGAATTGTTTTTTGTCCTTGTCCCGTGCCACTTTGATTTCATCGGCGCCGTCCACCACATGGTTGTTGGTCAGGATGTAACCGTCCTTCGTCACGATGACACCGGAACCGAGACTGCGCTCCTTGAACGTTCGCGGTTGCCGGCGTTCGCCATCGTCGCCGAACGGCGAGCCGAAAAACCGCCGGAAGAACGGGTCGTCAAAGAACGGCGTGATCTCCGGCATCGGATTCCTCACCGTCTTTGTGGTGAAAACGTTGACCACGCTCGGCGCGACCTTTTTCACCACGGGCGAAAAACTCGCCGACATTTTCGATTGCCGCTCCAGCGGTGAATCGTTCACCGTGACGGAGACCGTCGGGCGCTTGTTTTCGGATCGGTCAAACCGGCCGCTGGCGGCGACCCAACCGATGGCGCCAACCGCAACGAGCGCAGCGATTACCAGATTTTTCTTCAGCGTGATTTTCATAACTTGTCCTTTCTAAATATGGGGTGGCGAGACGGCCAGTCCCTGATCTCTTGGTACGGGGCCATCTCCCGTCACCTTTTTGTTCCTGTCGCAACATTCAATGTTCATTTTCTCTCCAAGGGGAAGGAGTTCACCCGAACTCCGCAATTCATGCGTGCAGTATGGATCGGGACCTTTGCGCGGACCTTTCGCCGGCATTACAAAATTTTAATGTCCGAAACCCGGTGGTTACGCTTCAACCGGCGTTGGCCGGCGCCGCCTCTGGAAGGATTGGCGGTGCTCTGAATCCTCGCCAGCGTCGAGACGGTTTCATACGCCGTAGCCGCGGACGTAAGCAGGCGGAGTCCGACCGGAAACAGCCCGTTCGGCTTCGGCACGTCGTGCCGAGGGCCCTCGTGGAACCATGTTGGAAGATCAGCCGGGAAAACTTTCAGCGCATCAAGAGGGCAAATGTGGCGGCCAGGCGGCGCACTCGATCGTTACTTCGGGAGTGTTTCTCCCGCTCCCTTTGTGCCTGCCCCTTCGTCCAGAAACGCGAGCAAATCACGAATTTCATCCCAACTCAAACGGTTCAAGAGATGTTCCGGCATCAGCGACGTGGATTGCGGTGTGATGGAGAGTATCTGGCCTCGGGGGATGCGACGCAACTGCTCGCGGTCGGCCAGCGTGATCATATCGTCATTCTGTTCGGTGATGAAACCGGTCAAGGCAGTCGAGTCCTTCAATTCTATCCCGACCGCTTTGAAACGGTCGGCCACTTGTTTGGAGGGGTAAACCATGGCATCTGCGAGCTCCGCGCGCGACAGCCGCCGGGTCACACCCGACAAGTCCGGACCGAAAATGCGTCCTTCCCTGCCCGGTGTCACCCCTCCGCCATGACAACTGTTGCATTGAACGGCCTCATAAACCTTCGCGCCGGGACCGGCCCGCCCGCCTTTCGACTCAGCGCTCAAAATGAATTCATGGATTCCTCCATCGCTCTTCTCGGCGGCTGTCGTTGACATGGTTGGCGCGAACTTTTTCTGAAAATGTCGCTCATACCACTGCTTCCAAAAATCAACCGCCGCGCCCCGCGCGAGTTCCTCCGGCCGTTCGCCCGATTCGGGCTCCGGCCTGAAACCAGGCCGAAGCTGGCCGCTCAAGGTAACGAGCGCCTTGTCCATCGAATAAAACAACGACCGCCGTTCGGCCAACTGGCTGATCAAAACGTTCGCCAGCGATTCGTCGAGTTCGGGTTTGAATTGTATCAGCGCGCTGGCGCAAGCCTTCACCACATCGTTGTCTTCCAGCCGAAGCCCATCAAGAATCATCGGCAGATTGGCCGGATCCACCGACTGGACCGCCAGAGTCTGCAACAGTGCGGCGCGCAACTTCGGTTCGGAAGCACGCTGGTACTCATCTCGCAGAAAAGCGCTCACATTCCTGTTCTGCACGTTCTTCAGCGCTGCGACGATTTTTACCTTTGCGTCCGGTTTGTCCGTGCTGCGGTAGAGGCCAAGTAATCTTTCGCCCGGTTCCGGCGAGCCCGCCGTCAACTCAATCGCCACGCTCCCCAACAGGCTGTCGAGGCCGATGTTCGGGAGATTGCCGAGTAGCATCGCCCGGTGGTGTTTGCCCAGGTCCGCGAGCACCGTTTGCAGGAACAGCGGAAACTCGACGCCTTTGCTGTCGAATCGGGCGAACCAGCCTTCCTGCGTCCCAAGCATCCAGCGCAAGAGCCGTTCTTCCTCACCGCTGGACCAGCCCTTTGCCAGTTTCGCCATAGCCTGCGCGATGTGAAACTGCGTGACCTCATCTTGCTCTGATTCCAGCAAAGCGAGCAGTTTCGGGAAACCTTGCGGAAGTCGATATTCGCCCAGCAATCGAACCTGTTCCCAGCGGATGTCGCCGACCGCATCGGGAAAAGTTTTCAGCAGGTGATCGGCGATTTTTTGTTTTAATCCCGCATCGCCTTCGAGCGGTTTCTGGAACAGCGCCAGAACGCGCGACAGGTCGAGACGATTCTCCAAAGATAGATTGTTCCCATCCAACAGCGGCTCGATCACACGGCGGACCGTTTCCTCCGACGGCGGCTCGCGACGAATGAGACCTGCCGCCAGCGCGCGCATCCGAACCTGCGGATTGGATTTACTCGCCGCCCGGTCGAACCATTCGCTGGTTGGATAATGCGCCAGGGCCGCCATCGCGATGTAACGGACCAAACGGTCCGGGTCACCGAGCCGCTCCACCAGCGGCGGCACCGCCGCCGGTGAATGAAATCGCGTCAACGCTTCCGCCGCGCGGCGGCGGATAAAAGCGTCCTTGTCCGACAGCAGATTCAGCAATGGCGGCATTTCCCCTTCTTTCATCCGGATCCCCATCAACCACGCTGCCTGGCCGCGAAGTTCGGGCGAAGCTTCCGCCGACAGCGCCTTCAAGAATTCTGCGGGCAGAGAACTGAATCGCGAAGCTGAAATCCTGATGGCACTCAGTCGTTTGTTCAGCGGCAACCTGGAATCCAAAGCCACTCGCCGCATCGTCCGTGAAAATCTTCCGCCGAACGCCTGGTCAATTTCCTCCAGTCGCAAACGGCTCCATTCCGAGGCCGGTTGCGGCAACGAAAGCGCTTCCTCGATCAATTGCTTGAGGTTCGTTGGCAGCCGCGCCCGTTTCGGAACAACCCGCGGCGCGGAAAGTGGCGCAGGCGTCTCGCCTGTGCGTTTCTCTTCACTGGAGGACGCTGGCGAGACCCCTGCGCCACTTTGATAATAAATCCGCCAGATGCCCTGATTATGATCGGTTAAGAACAAGCTCCCGTCCGGCGCGACAGTCACATCCACCAGCGCAAAGTTAATCGGTTTGTCGGTGGCATCACGGGCTCCGGGTTTCGGACGCGCCAGGGTTTCCATCGTCGCCTTCCAGCCTGCGCCATCGCGTTTCAAAAAGAATACCACCAGTCGTCCCGTTGTGGCGTATTGATCGTTCGACTCCTTTTTCCAGCGATAATCGCAAACCATGAACGCGTTGTGATATTTTTCCGGAAACTGATTGTGCTCGTAAAAAACTCCCCAGGTCGGCGAGCCCCGGCCTATATCGAGAATGCCCGGCAGACAGTCAATGTAGTAAGGCGGATACGCGCCGACTTCCTGCCAACCCTGGTCGCCACCAATGGCCCAGTGGTTCAGCCGCACTGGTCGATACCACGGCAGCCCGACGTGCCATTCCATGTCGCTGTCGAAACTGAACAGCTCGCCGAGGTAATTCATGCCGAGGTTCGGAGGATTGCGCCCGCCCGCGGCGATGCACTCCCACTTCGCGCCGTCCGGCGAGATGCGGAACACCGACGCTTCGCGCTCGAATATCACCGGCGACGTTTCCTCCGTGATATGTTTGCGGTCCTCGATGCCCGCGCCATTGCCGGCCATGAAGTAGAGGTAACCGTCGTGCCCGCGAAAGATCGTGTGCGCATCGTGGTCGCCGCCGGTGTTGAATTTGTTTCCTATCCGGCCCTTGTGAACCAGCGGACCGCCCGAACGATACCCTTCAAACACTTGAATGCCGTTGCCGCCGACCGCATAGAGTTTGTCGCCATAGACCAGCAACCCTTGCGGCCCACGCCAGCCCAGGCCGGTCGCGATGACCTCGAACGAGTCGAATACACCGTCGTCATCTTTGTCGATAAGCCGTCGCACCGAATTGCCATCGCCGACCAGCAATCGTCCCTCGCCATCGAACGTCAGCGCGTAGCTGCCGCCGGACAGCTCCGGACTCGCGGCGCGGTAAATATGAAAGCCGGGCGGCAGCCCAAAGCGGTCTGCCAAATCCTGCGCCGGATTGTTCGACTGCGCCGCCGCCAGAACGGCGAACGACCAAATCATCGCGGGCAATGAAACGAAGCAACGCACTGGCTCGGAAAAGGCCATGCCAAAAGTTAAGCCTCACCGTGCGCTCCCTGGCAAGTCTTCGGAGCCTGACCGGTTGTTTTAGCAGGGTAGCGGCGGGCGTCTCGCCCGCCGTAGAGCCGGGCATCCTGCCCGGCGGAACAAGCCTTCAAATCGTCCGGCTATTTGCGATCGCCGAAAAACCAGACGTTCTTTCCGGGCGGCAAGATGCCGCCCTCTACGGCAGCCAGGATGGCCGCCGCTACGCTAAAGCTTTCTTCAAACTCGACTTCGCTCACGAATCACACCAAATTCTGTGCGTCAATCCCATGAACAAACGCCGTCAATTCCGGTTGGTTTCAGTAATGCTCTTCGTCGTCATCCTGTTGCTGGCGTCTCTGATGGCGGGTTGCGCGCGTGACGAACGGCACCACCGGATGTCCGGAGCAGGGTTGCCCGACCTCAGGGTCGGCGCCGCGGCCGTGAATTTCGAGGCCGACGACTCAATGATTCTTGGCGGGATGATCGACGGCGTCAAGGCCAGCGGGCAGGAAGGGTCGCTCCGCGCCGTTGCGATTGTGCTGGCAAAGTCGCCTCGTGAAAAACTCGCGATTGTCGGATGCGACGTGCTGATGCTGACGCGCGACCTGCTCGACCCGGTGATGGCTGAGATTGAACGAACCACCGGCGTTCCCAGGTCACACGTCCTTGTCAACGCCACCCATACGCATCATGCGCCGAGCACGGTCACGATCCACGGTTACAGTCGCGATGAAAGATTCTGTCAGATCGTTCAGCGGGGCATTGTGAAAGCCGTCCAGGAAGCCAACCCAGGGCTGGCCGACTCACGCTTCTGCTTCCGCCTCGGCCAGGAACCGACGGTGGGCCAAAACAGCCGGCGTCTGTTAGCCGACGGAACGATCACCTGGACACGGCCACACACGAACATTGTGCGCGAGACCGGCCCGTTTGATCCTGATCTTCCCGTGCTGGCGTTCCGCGACTTTGCGGGCAAGCCGCAGGCACTGATTTTCAAT
>QHPW01000446.1:2310-2785 GCA_003219675.1 Verrucomicrobiota bacterium | reverse complement strand
CCCTGAAACACGCCGAGCTCTTCGAGAAGTTTCCGTTGAAAACAAAGCACTCTTTCTTCTGTTGCCATTCGTCTTTTGCCTTTCTGTGTTGCCGTTGCAATAGTGATTACGACCCCGATCCTCCACGAGCAAAACGTTTTGCTTTTTGTTAACGCATTATTCAAACGGTTATTCACATCCCATTCGACCTCCACTCTTTCCATGAACCGTCGTCTCCACCTGTGCAAACTTTTGTTGCATATGCAACAAAAGTTTGTGGTCGCCGGTTCCTGGCCTCGATGCGCGATTTCGAAATCGTGGGAGCTTTCCATGAACCGTACCGTTCGTCCTCGTCCTCGTTCTCATCCTCGTCCTCGACTGACCGACTCGGTTTCGAGGACGAGGATGAGAACGAGGACGAGGAGGAGTTGGTTCATGGTGCCAATGCGCGACAGAGAAGTCGTGGAGGCTTTCCATGAACCCGGTGGGGCGAGAC
>QHPW01000446.1:0-2298 GCA_003219675.1 Verrucomicrobiota bacterium | reverse complement strand
GGGAGATCAGGGCTTGACGGAGTCTCGCCCCACCGTTCATGGTCCAAATGCGCGGTTGCAAAACCGTGGAAGCTGCCCATGAACCGTGCCCCCTCACCCCGTCCTCTCCCCCTCCGGGGGGGTGAGGGTGTGCCCGAAGCGCGGGTGAGGGGGCGGTTCAAGGTCCCGATGCGCGATTTTGGAATCGTGGAGGCTTAACCGTCCCTTCGTCATCGTTCTCGTCCTCCTCCTCGACTGGCCGACCGGCTTTCGAGGACGAGCAGGAGGACGATCCTCTCCAGCGGCCCGAATTTGGACAGAACCACCGAGTGCAATTTGGCGCCGCACGGACTAAGGCATCAAGTTGCAATGCCTTGCGGCGGGGCCCCATCTTTGGCACGTACAAAGCTGCGCTATATGCCATGAGCTATTTTCAGGTAGCTTCGGCGACCGGTCCGCAGACCGGGATACACGTTGCAGTTGGCGTGAAATCTCACAGTTACTTCGCTTTCGCCAGGAGTGCGAAGTCGGAAGTGCATCTTCTCTGTGCACGCCGTTCGTTCAACTTCTACCGCGACTCCCAGGAAGCTCGACAGCAGTTTGAGCACGAGCCGACTTGCGCTCCGGGAGAGTATTACGAGGTTGGTTGGGGCGTGCTGACACTCAACCATGGGATGACGGACTGGAGGGACGTTCAACTGGCTGAACTTCGACGAGGAATCAAGTAACCCGTTTTCTCTTTCTGGCTTCGGAACCGGTTCAGGACAGGCTCAGGCAGAATTGGCGTTGAAAGCCCGCGCGTTCCGTGTAAACTGGGAGCAAGTTCACCAACAGCATGCAGGGCAAACCGGGACGGCACAACTCCGTAAGTTTGAAGCGGAGCATTTGTCCAGGTCCTTTTCTGGCCGGCCGGACACCTAAAAGGAACTGAGGTTGCTGTTCGGCACGCCGCGAATGGACACCGATGGAAGCGCACCATCGCGGCTGTCGGCGTGGATCGATTTTGGCATCGCGTAATGCGAGCTCACACTTTCAATAACAACCGGGCGATTTACCGCCGCCGACTCGCCATGGTGATGCTCGTCCTCGGCTCCCCCGCAATCGCCGCGCAGAAAGACATCGATTTCAACCGCGATATCCGCCCCATTCTGTCCGACCATTGTTACGCGTGCCACGGCCCGGACGAGGGCAAACGGAAGGCAGGACTGCGCCTCGACCGTCAGGAGGAGGCGCTGAAAACTCTGAAGTCCGGCAATCGGGCCATCGTGCCCGGGGATGTGGAGAAGAGCACGCTGGTGCAACGGCTGACCAGCCGCGACCCGGACGAAGTCATGCCGCCTCCGAAGGAGGGCAAACCGCTCCAGGCCGTGCAGGTCGAGCTGCTCATGCGCTGGGTGAAAGAAGGGGCGCGTTGGAAGAATCACTGGTCTTTCATTGCGCCGGAACGGGCGGCCTTGCCCAACGTGCGCGAGAAGACCTGGCCGCGCAATGAGATCGATTACTTCATTCTGGAGCGCCTGGAAAAGGCGGGCCTGAAACCAGCGCCGGAGGCGGACAAAGCGACGTTGATCCGGCGCGCCTCTTTCGACCTCACCGGCCTGCCGCCGACCGTCGGCGAAGTGGACGCCTTCCTCGCCGACGATTCGCCGGAGGCCTACGACAAACTGGTGGACCGGTTGCTGAATTCAGCGCACTACGGTGAACGGATGGCCGCCAACTGGCTGGATCTGGCCCGCTACGCCGACACCAGCGGCTATCATTTCGATGGCGTACGGTTTATGTGGCTGTGGCGCGACTGGGTCATCGACGCGTTCAACCGGAACAAACCTTACGACGCGTTCACCATCGAGCAGCTTGCGGGCGATTTGCTGCCCGACCCGACCCGGGAACAGCGCATCGCCACCGGGTTCGTGCGGAACAACATGACCACCGACGAAGGCGGTTCGGATCCAGACGAGTATCTCAACAAGTATGTGGTGGACCGCGTGAGCACGATGGGTGCAGTGTGGCTGGGCATGACGGTCGGTTGCGCCGAATGCCACGACCACAAATTCGATCCGCTGTTGACGAAGGAATTCTACAAACTCTACGCGTTCTTCCACAACGTGCCGGAGAAAGGACTGGATCGGATCCGCACGGACAACCCGCCGCCCCGTCTGCCGGCGCCCACACCCGAACAAGCGATGCGATTCGTCGAGGCGGACTCCCGCCTGCGCGACGACGAGAAGACCTTGCAGGACCGCATCAACGCGCTGGGTGAAACTCAGGAAAAATGGGAACGCGAGACGAACGCCAAAGCTCCACCCATGCCCGGTGACG
>QHPW01000107.1 GCA_003219675.1 Verrucomicrobiota bacterium | reverse complement strand
CCCTCAAGACCGGCGCGCAATTTCACGTCGGCAACGGCTCCAAATGCCTGAAACTCATCTTTCGCAATGGGCGGTACACCCGGGAAGCAACCGCGTTCCAGGTCGAACGCGCCAGGTTCGACCATCTCCTGCTGCAACACGCGCAGAAGTCCGGCGCGGAGGTGCGCGAGGGAATCACGGTCACGCGATTCGACAACACCGCGCCGGATTCAGTCGCCATTGAAACGCGAGACGCGGCGGGCCAGGCTCACACCTTTCGCGCGCGATTCCTCATTGACGCGAGTGGCCGCGGGAATCTGACCGGCAACCAGCAAGGCCTCCGCGTGGTTCATCCGCGCTTGAAAAAACTCTCGTTGTTCGGCCATTTCGCCGGCGTGAAACTCGACCAAGGCCGGGCGCGCGGCGACACCCTCATCGTGCGGCTGGAAAACAAATGGTTCTGGATCATTCCGCTGGCGATGGAAAAGGTCAGCGTCGGCTGCGTGATGGACCAGGCCGAGTTCGCGGCGATGAAGCAACCGCCCGAGCAGGTGTTCGACGGCATGGTGCAGTCCAGCGCCGTGATGCGCGAGCGGATGAAAAGCGCGCGATTGCTGAACAGCATCCAAACCACGAGCGATTTCTCCTATCGCAACAAGCGCTTCGTCGATCATCGCCTGGTCCGGGTCGGCGACGCGGCGGGATTCATGGACCCGATTTTTTCGGCAGGCGTTCACCTGGCGATGTATTCCGGCAAACTGGCCGCGCAAGCGGTGACCGAGTCATTGACCGCGGGCGACGACGGGAGGAATCGTTTCCGGAAATATGAACGGCGCGTCACTCGCGCGATGCAGCTTTACTGGGAAATGGTGGAGGGTTTTTACACCCGCCCGTTCATCGAAGTGTTTTTTGAACCGCGGAACAAATTAAATCTGCCATCGGCGGTGACCGCGCTGCTGGCGGGCGAACTGGAGGGGGGATGGAGAATCTACTGGCGCATGCGGCTCTTTTTCTGGATTGTGAAAATCCACTCGCGCTGGCCGATCCTGCCGAAGGTCTGCTTTGATGAGATGCCCGACAAGCCACAGACGGCGGAATTCGTCCCCGCTTCCGATCCGATGATCGAACAGACGGTCAAACAACTTTAGCGTCCGGTAGTGTCTTAATTTCAAACCTAAACTGTAGCGGCGCTCATGGAGCGCCGTTTTCGGCGGTCACAGACCCCCGCTACAACCAAATTAAGGCACTCCTAGCGTCCGCGTAATTCTCTCCCGAACTCGCGTCCGCGCAGCGACCTAGTGACGGCGGGCCACCGGCCAATAGTGTTCGGCTATCAAAAACGCCGAGAGCGCTTTTCCCTCTCTCGGCTCGAGGAACGAGCGAACGGGGAGAGATTTCCCCGAAAAATTCCGCGCATTAGACCCTTGAGCCTGGTAGGGACGGCGCGCTGCGCCGTCCGCGCCGCGTTGAGCGGCGCAACGATGCCGCTCGCGGCTTCGCGGGCGGGGACATCGCAGCGCGATGTCCCTACCAAAGTCAGGTTCATGGGAAGCGAACACCTCCAAAAATCGGACGTGAGTTGGGGCCATGAACCGGGCCGCCGGCTGCAGAGTGGGACAGGCTTCCAGCCTGTCAGCCCCGAACAGGCAGGATGCCTGTGCCACTTTCTGAGGTTCATGGAAAGAGCAACCCATCAGCGGCGTGTTATTGGTCGCTGTCCGGCTTTTTCTCCACCGGCTTGTTTTCCTTTTTCGGCTCGAGAGCCGGGACAGGTGGCGGCGTGATCTTCGGTTGCGTGGTGATATTCGTTGCAGCCGGTTTCTGTTCCTTTTTCGGCTCCTCTTTTTTCTCGGCCAACAGATCTTTGCGCTCTTTCAGCAGCGGGTCCACGGTCCATTTGGACACCAGATAAGTCCATTTCTCGAACGCCTTTTCCTGTTTCAGCTTTTCTTCGAGCTTCGATGCGTTGTCTTTGAATTCTTTGTCGAGTTTCTCCTTGTCTTCGGGCTTTTCGTCTTTGCCAGGCGCGCGTTCCCTGGGGAAATCACCCGCGACACTCATGCGGAGGTAGTAATTGTCCTGGTTGGTCTTCGTGCCGATGCTGAGCGTGTAAGTGAAACCGTCGAAGGTCTCGATCTTCGCGACGATGGGTCTGTCCATCCCCATGTCTTCGGGTTTGGTCTCCGGCGAAACCACGTCCGAGAAACCTGGAAAGGATAGCGCGTTGCCCGCCGGCGAGCTTTTGCCCGCGTCGAGTTGTTCGCCCGGTTTGGGGTCGGCCAAAGACAGCGGGCCGTTCTCCGTCTCGCGCGTCAATTTCCAGGAGTTCGTGGCGTTGGTGTGGGTCAGGGCAATGCTTTTGAGCTTTTCGACTTTGAAGAAATCCTTGTTCAGCCAACGGTCGGGTTTGGTTTCCACTTCCGAAAGCGCGTCTGAAACCACCGCCACGTCTTTGGAACCACCCGCGACCAGCACGTAGCGGCCGTCCGGAAATCCATCCGCCCCTCCAAAGGGCGACGGACTGTCGGATTTGCGCAGGTGCTTTTTGCCCAGCGCCACGGCTTTGATGGTTTTGTCCGCTTTATCCTTGAACTGGACTCGTATGGCGGCGTTGGTGCCATTGCTCTCTTCTGAAAGCTCGAAGCGCGATAACTGCGACGGTCCGATCTGTTCCGTCTGCACGACTTTCAAATCCCACATCTTCCGCAGAAAATCCCCGATCTCCTGAAAATTCGCCGGGTAACCGTAACGCTCGCGGACGGTCCAGCTATCGTCCTGTCGGACGAGATTCAGTTCGTTGGTGTCCTGCTTGATGTCAATGCGCGCCACGTCGTTGATGGGAAAGTCCGGCAACAGTTTCTTTCCGGCGCCGCCTTCGCCGGCCGATTGGTAGGAGGCGGCGTTGCGCCGGGAAACGTAAAGGCCCAACGCGCCGATGGCCGCTCCCAGGACAATCAGAATCGCCAGTTGTTTTCGGTTCATTTTGCCGCTGTTCTCTTGCGCTTGTAAACCGCCAGCGCGATGCCCGAGAGGCTCACGATGACCGGCATGGCGGCGATGTTGATCCATTTCAACCGGTTTTCGAGGGAATCCACCTCGCGCCGCAGATTTTTGCGCACTTGTTTGAGCTCCTTTTTCGCCTCCGCTTCCTTCTGTCGGAATTTCGCCAGTTCCTGCTGTTGTTCGGGTGAAAGGATGAATCGCTGCCCTTTTTCCTTGGTGCGTTGCAATTCGTTCACTTTCTGCTGGGTCTCGGACAGGCTGGTTTCCAGCTCTTTGATCTTGCTGCGATACGATTCCTGCGCCTTTTCCTCCATTCGCTTCACCACCGTGAACGGACGGTTCAACGTGGCGCGGCTGCGCACCCCGATCAGGTTGCTGTCACCCGCCAGTTGCTCGACCATGCTCTGCGCCAGGTTCAGGTTGCCGTTTTGCGGAATCACGATCTTTTGTCCGAAGATGTTCTGTACCTGCACGCAGACGGGATCAAAGATCATGTCGCTGTCGCCGACCAGGATCACCACGCCATCCGTCGTCGATTCCTTGAGCGAATTGTCCGGCTTGGTTTCCGGCTTTTTGTCTTCCTTCTTTTCTGCTTCGTCTTTCTTCTCGGCCGATTTCTCCCCCGGTTTGCCGTCGGGGAACGCGGTTTTGAACTTGCCGGTCAACCGGATCGCCAGAGCGTATTCCTTGTCGGACGCTTTGAAATCCTTGTCACCGCCGCCGAACTGGGCCATGATTTTGTCGATCAGCTGCGAATTTTTTGTTGTCTTCAACAGCACGGTTTCTTTCAGACCCGCCGCGGGCGTGCCTGTAAACACCCCCGGATACGGCAGCAGGAGATTGTCCAGTTGGCTGGTCAGCACGTCGTCCGCGTTCATCGCGTCCTTGGTCAGCGAAAGCACCGCCGCCGCCTGCTGCGGGCGGCCGTCCTGGCCGCGGATGTTGGTCTTGAACGTCATATCGGCGACGGCCTTGCTGACGTCGAACTCGATTCCCCAGGCTTTGAGCAGCTTGTCCAGGGTTGCGCCGCTCGCCATGGCCCCTTGCAGCGGGTTGGAGGGATTGCTGTTGCGGTTGTCGGCGATGGAAAGCGGATCGAGAAACGCCACCACCTTGCCGCCGCGCAGGATGAACTGGTCAATCGCATACTGGGTCCCCTCGGAAATCTCCCGCGGGTAGATGACCACCAGCACCTTGATGTCCTCGTCGATTTTATCCACCCCCAGCGACACTTCCTTCACTGCAAAATCGCGTTTCAATTCGTTGATGATAATCCAGGGTTCCTGCCCGCGCTGGCCCATTCGCATCATCATGGGATTGAACTCGCCGAAGGCGGGCAGCGCGCTCATGACGCCCACGACAGGTTTTTGCGGGGTGATGACCTGCGAGATCGCGCGGGCGACGTCGTATTCCAGCATCCGCTCGCGCGACGGCGACAGAAACGGGAGAGCCACCGTTTCGCGGAGACGACCTGTCCTTCGATGCCGTCCAGTTTGGCCGAATCTTCGGCGTCCGAATCCGGCAGCGGATTGAGTTTCTGGAGGGTCAATTTGCCCCCGGCGTATTGTTTGAACTCGTCCAGCAGATCCTCGACCTGCTGCGCGTAATTCCGCATAAAGACCGTCTCCGGCGTGGCGTTCTCGGCCCTGGTGCAGTAGAAGCGGATTTTAACCGGCGTATCAATTTTCTTGAGAATCGCCTTCGTTCCTGCGGAAAGGGTGTAAGCCTTTTCCCGGGTCAAATCGATCCGCTGCTTGAGAGCGGCGCTGATGACGTTGAAGCCCGCGAGCAGCACAAACATCGCCGCCACACCCACTGCCGAGTATAAAAGCGTCTCGAACTGTTTGCTCTTCATCGTCCGTTCTTTGGTTGATCAACCCGCCCGGTGCCCGCGCAGAATCACGCCGGTGGTGAAAAGCGAAAACCCGATCAGCGACAGAAAGAAAATCAGATCGCGCGAATCCAAGACTCCCTTTTGAAAGGCCTCGAAGTGCGTGATGACGCTTAAAGAGGCAACGCCATCCACGATCCAGGGTGTGCTCGTCACCTTGGAGAGGAATTCTGTGATCGGCGGGAAGCCGGCCAGAATCAGGAACAGGCAAATCACCACCGAGAGAATGAAGCTGACCACCTGGTTGCGCGTGATCGCCGAGGTCATGCAACTGACCGCCAGATAACCGCCCGCCATCAGCAGGCCCCCGAGGTAGCTGCCCAAAATGACGCCGTTGTCCGGGCTGCCCAGATAGTTGACCGTGAGGATCAGCGGGAAGGTCAGGAACAGCGCCAACGCCAGGAACAGCCATGAGGCCAGAAACTTCCCGACAATCGCCTGCCACGCCGTGATCGGCATGGTCAG
The DNA here is from genome assembly GCA_003219675.1 of Verrucomicrobiota bacterium. Classification (GTDB taxonomy): domain Bacteria; phylum Verrucomicrobiota; class Verrucomicrobiia; order Limisphaerales; family AV2; genus AV2. Next base: position 742 of record QHPW01000107.1, on the reverse strand, counting down.
CAGCAGTTCGATGGTGCCGAGCCGACGTTCTTCCGACCACAATCTCATTCCGACCGCCGGGACAAGAAAAAGAAACAGCCACGGTTGCCAGATGAAAAACGTCACCAGCGACGCCTGGCCGAAGTCGAAGAAGGGCGTGCGGCCAACCATGAAGGTGAAAAACCCGCTCAGCAGCAAAAAGATGACCAGAAAAACGTAGGCGACCGGCGAAGAGAAATATCCGATCAACTCGCGTTTGGCGACCGCTTTGATGTTGCTCAGACTGCTGTTCATTTTCGGTCCTCCTGCACCGTGTCCGGCATGGTGATGCTGCGAAAGACCTCGTCCAATCGCCCCTCCTCCGTGTGCAACTCCTCGATCTTCCAGCCTTCGCGCGCCGCCGTTTCGTAGATGCCACGGGCCAGTTCGCCATTGCGACAATTGGGCTGCGGGAAAACCCGCGCGGTGACGCAGGCCGGTTCTTCTTTGAGCATCGTGGTCTTTCGCGCGGTGGACAACTGCGACAGTTTCTGGCCCAGGGCCGGTCCGTTCACGCCGCCGACCCGCAGGGTGACCGCGCCGGCCACCTCGGAGCGTTGCTTCAGCTCCACCGGCGTTCCGTTGGCGACGATCTGCCCGCGGTCGATGATGATCGCACGGGTGCACGCGGCCTCCACTTCCTCCAGGATGTGAGTGGAAAAGACAATCGCTTTCTTTTCGCCCATGCGCCGGATCAATCCGCGCACCTCATGCTTTTGGTTCG
>QHPW01000016.1 GCA_003219675.1 Verrucomicrobiota bacterium | reverse complement strand
GATCGCCGACCTTGCTCCCAATTTTGGAGCGTATCGGCGCTGATTCCCAAAACGGCTGCGAACTTTGACTGTGAAAGTCCAAGTTTGCTCCGAACCTTGACGATGTCGTTTTGCGGATCAATTTTGAAAACCCGCGAAGGTTTCATCGTCCCGCGCTTGATTTGCCCCGCCTCACGGAGGCTCTGCTTTAACTGTTCAAAAAGCCTTTTTTTCATGATTTGAATTGTTCGACCAACCGTTTCAACTGTTTGATTTCGTCTCGCGTCAGATCATCACGCTCACTCTTCGGGTACACCAGCAGCATCCAGATCCGCTTATCGGCGACCTGCCAATAATAGATGATTCGCAACCCGCCGCGTTTGCCGCGCCCGCTGCCAGCCCACCGCATTTTGCGGATGCCGCCGCTACCCGGAATGATCCTTCCGGTATCTGGTCTTCGGGCCAAAGACGCTTGCAGCTTCGCATAGTCATCATCTTCCATCAGTTCCAACACCAACCGGGTGAAGGTCGGTGTTTCGACAAATTCCATTGGTGGACTATACGCCATTGGCGTATTTTGTCAACATCGTGCGTGCCGCGCTTATGCTTCGCGATACCCGACAACCCCGCATTCAAACGCACACCAGTTGATTCGTGCTCAATTTTCGCCTTTGTATCCCGTGTTGTATCCCGGAACAGATTTTTGCAGCAAAAAGCAGCCAGCGGCAGCCAGAGGTGAAAGTGAAAAAAACCTTGTGCCTATTGAGCGAATCAGCTCTGGCGCTCCGCGGCAAAACGCGGCAAAAAGTGCGTTTTCCGATTAAGAGTCAACTGCTCTACCAATTGAGCTACCGAGGCAAACCAGCTTAACTGGCGCAAGGGAATCAGCGGCAAACTCGCGCATCGTATTCCATCCCGGCGCCCGTCGCAATCTGATCGATACACCGCTGCATATGGGATACGAGGTTGCAAAAACGAGATACGTCGAGAGTCTCCGAGCCGACGCCAAGCAGCGTTCGTTGCCCGAAGTCCGACGCTTGCAGTGGTGCGCAAGCACGCACCTCTTTTACGGGCTCATCAAGGTTGATGGCAAGCCTAATTGCCATCGTGACGAATGGAGCCGCCTCGTTTTCCGGACAGTGCTGGCCGGTGATGCTTGTCGGGTCGGCGGCCCCGATGTTGCGCCCACGGAGCTCCCGATGCCGCTCACTTGGCTTTCGGGGAGAGCAGGGCAACGCCCTGCAAGTGCGGAGACTGCGTTTCATTCTTCCATGCCTGGAGTGTCTGGCTCCTGGGTCGCTTGTGCAGCTGTTCCAACGAACCGCTTTCGTGAATGGAGCCGGCTTCCAAGACCGCCACATCGGCGGAGATCGAATTGGCATCGAATGGGTTATGGCTCACCAGCACAAGGGTTGTACCCAACTGCTGCGACAACTGGCGAAGCTGCTCGAGGAGCGCATTCTTCAGGACGAGATCAAGTCCGGTAAACGGTTCGTCCAGCAGCAAGAGTCTGGGCCGCACCGCCATTGCTCTGGCCAGGGGCGACACGCTGCTGTTCGCCAACGGAAAGTTGATGGGGCCGTTCATCAGCCTTCGACGTCATCTCGCAGGACTTGAGGATAGCCCGAACGCGCTCCAACTTCTCGATGCGCGACAGCCTTACACGCGCAAGTCCCAACATCACATTCTGGAACGCGGTGAGGTTTGGCCATAAACCCAGGTCCTGAAACACCATCGCCAACCCTCTTTCGTGGGGAGCTCGCACTATTCTGGCTTTCTCCGAGACAACGTTTCCTTCGATACAGATGGTGCCCTCGTCCAACGTTTCCAGCCCTGCGATCAACCGCAGCAACGTGGACTTACCGCAGCCGGAGGGCCCGGTAAGGAGCAGGTTTCGCTGCGCCTCCACGGAAAGCGATAGACCCGACAGCACACGGGTGCTTCCGTACGCTTTGCTCAGATTCTCCATCTCTGCCAGGGCGCTCACCTTTGGCCTCCCAGTCGCCTCCGCCAGCGGGCTTCAACGATTGAAAAGAAGCCGACGAGAATAAAGCCGCTCAGGACGTACACGACACACAAACCAGAAAGCATGCGCTCTGAGGCGTTGTCAATTACCCCAAAGATCCGGCTCGTGAAGGTGCCTGCCCCCGGCGGCAGCAAAAGTAGAGTGCTGGAAACATCGGCGACTGAGATCAACGCCACGAGCAACGCAGACCCGGCCATCACCGTGGCAAGCTGCGGCAGGGCGACTTTCCAAAGATATTGGAAAGCAGGAACCCCGTGAAGCGCCGCAACCTGGTGACATGACTCCGGCATGACTGACCAAGCTCTCAAGCAGAACAAGGCCGCAATCGGCGACAACCGCAGGCCGAACTCAATGCCAACTGCGCTCCCGCCGCGCATGAACCAATCGAACGACTTCGGCAAGTGCGCAGCCATCCCGGCGAAGCCCAAGGCGTGCAGCGAGGGCGGCAAGGACAGGACCAGAAAACTGAACAGAAGGACGGTCAATCGAAACGGGTGACTTCTGCCGCAGATCAAACTGAGGACCACCCCCAGAGCCGTGGCCACTACACCTGCCGTAAAGCCATAACGTAACGTCGTGCCGGCCGATTGTTTCAAAACCGTTAATCCGTACTGCAAAGCCTCAGCCGTTTGCGTGCCCCTTAACGGACGCGTTAACCCAACCAACGCGGGTGATAATAGAGCAAGAGAAACGGCAACGAACCCAAAAACCATCACCGCAGGAAGAGTGCCTTCAATCCTCCCTCTTGCCTTTCGCATTTCGCGGCCCAACAGGTGAGCCTCACTCCAGAGCGAGACCCTCCATGAGATCGCCGACAAGACCGGCAGCAGCACCATCGCCATTAACAAAGCCTTGCGAGCTGCCAAACCCGCATCATAACGCGCTGAAAATGCAATGAGGATTTCGCTGGCAATCCCGTGGTAGCCCATGATCTGAGCCGGACCCGGATCCGCCAACGCCAGAACGCCCCCTAATACCGCCGCGCCTAAACTGGCCGGAAGAGAGAATCGTGAGCTGGCTTTGAAGACGACCCAGAACCCTCCGGCCAGTTGGGCTGCCTCCAGCAATGAAGCAGGCAATATCCTTGCGACCAAGAGCGTGGCAAACACCACCAGAGGGAAAGCCTGAACGACTCCGGTCAGAAATGCTCCGGGAAAGCCGTCGAACCACCATTGATGGCGGTAGGCCAGGAAAGGCCGAAAGGAGGACAATCCGATCGCCCAAAGAAATGACGGGGTGAACAGCGGCACCGCCAGGCTCGTCAGCAAGACGCGCCGACCGGGAAATTGAACGAGTCCCATGAGCGTCCCGCCGGGCCAGCCCAACGCAAGTGAACCGGCCACAACTGCTGTCTTCAGTATAAAACTTCTCCTGAGCGCACCAAGGAAAGGTCCGTGCAGCATTCCCAGCATTTCGGAAAGCGACTCTCCCTTGCGACTTGAAACTACCAACCATACGATCGGCAGCAACGTTGCGCTCAGAATGGCGGCGGTCGCCGGAAGCCGCCAATCAATTCCTTGGCGAACTTTCGCGGAAAGACTGGCTAATCTCATTTCTCAAGAAGGGGGTCAAAGCATCAGCGGCCCGGCCTACTCTGCGCAGCCAAACCCATTTCTTGGTGGACCCATTCCTCCAGGAAGCCCTGCGTGAGTTCTTCGAGTTGAGCCGCCATCGGCGCAAAATCCGCTTTCATCAACCGGATCTCGCCCAGCGGCCGGCCAAAGAGTTTTGGCGGTGCGATTTCCTCCCGCAAAGGCATCTGCGCCGCCTCACTCTCCGCCAGCCATTGCTCCGATGCCGGCGACAGCAAAAAATCGATGAATCGTTTCGCATTTTCGGCGTTGGGCCCCCGTGCGATCAGCACGACGGCGTTGGGCACCAGCAAGGTCCCCATCCCATCCTGGTCCGGCAAAACGAAACCAATCGGCGCGCCTTCCTTGAGCGCCACATTCGCATCATCGCTGTCAGTCAAACCGATCTCAAAATCTCCTGCCGCAACCCGCCGGCGGACCTCCCCGTTGCTGGACAGCATTTTGACCTTGTTTTCCGTCAAACGCCGAAAAAACTCTTTCGCCTTCTCCTGGCCGAGCATCTGGAACAGCGCGGCTGCGTGCATCGAAGTCGTCCCAAAGAGGGGATTCGCCAGACAAGCCTTGCCCCGGAACCGGGGAGCAGTCAGGTCGAAGATTGAGGCGGGAGCTTTCTTTCGCTCCAACAGGTTTTGATTGAAAATAATGACCCGCAGCCGCGCCGAGAATGCGGTGAACTGCCCCTGGGGGTCCGAGACGCCGGCGGGCAAGCCCCGCGCCTCAGGTGAGAGGTAAGGAGCGGAAATGCCCTTGTGTTGAAGGACCGCAGCTCGGACTGGATCGCCGCTCCAAAAGACATCGGCTTGGGGTCTGGTCTTTTCGGCAATTAAGCGGTTCAGCAGACCCGTGCTCTTCGTCTCCTCTGTATCGAGAACCAGCCTGACCTTGATCTTGGCCACCTGCGAAAAGCGTTCGCATAACGGACGCGCATAAGCGTCGTCGACACTGGAGTAAACCACAACGTCAGGGTGGACCTGGCTCTGCTTCTCACTTTCTCCTCGGTTGCACCCAACCAGGAACAGACTCGCGAGCAAAGCGGCCCGGCTCCACTTCGGCGTCAACGATTGAGCCTGGGCTGGGACTCCTCCGCGTTGCGGACAGGATTCCAGCCGCGCGGTCTCGAGTTGGTTGGTAGCGGTCATCGACCATTTGTAATTCGTTGAAGCAACGCACACCAGCTTCTTTGCCGGGCATTGTCCTAATTTTCTTTCGGTGGGTGCGCCGCTGCCGCGGCGCACGGCGGTGCGGCAACACCGCCGCCACCAAATAAGGACATTACCCTTTGCCGCACCCTGGCCGCCATCACGATGAACCAGTGTGGATCAGCGCGGACCGAATCAGTTTCGGTATGCCCTGTGGCAGGCCGCACACGCATCAGTGACGCCCTGAAAAGAAGCCTTGAACTCTTCGTGATCCACAGAGTCGGCGCTCAGGCAAAGGCGCAACTCATCGGCCGCCGCTGTCG
>QHPW01000445.1 GCA_003219675.1 Verrucomicrobiota bacterium | reverse complement strand
CCGACCGCAACGCGACGGTCGAGAAGTACAACAAGGTGGTTGAACAATACAACGACCTGGTCAAACAGTTCGAAAAATTGCAGGAAGAAGCCGCCAAAGGGGCCAAAGGCACCGAGAAGAAATGAGCGGAGAACGTTGAACCGTTAAAACGTTTTATTTCTTGTCGGCGGGCGCCGGGGTGATGGCAAAGGACACTTTCTGAATGCCTTCGCGCCGGACGATGTCCAGCACGCGGATGACCGCGCCGTGCGTGGCGTCTTTGTCGCCGCTGATATACACCGGGACGTTGGTGTTGATCTTGAACCTGTTGGACAAAATAGTTTCCAATTGCACCAGGTTCACCTGAGTGGTTCCCACATAGACGTCGCCCAGTTTGTCCACGGAGATGTTCAGGATGTCCGGCTTGAAATCGCGCGAGGCGGCGGTGGCGGTGGGCAGGTCCATTTTGATGGATTGCAGCTTGATCATGGTGAGGCTGGCCATCATGAACGAGGCGAGCAGGAAGAACATGATGTCGATCAGCGGGATGATCTCGATCCGGGCCTTCTTGTGCGGCAGGGGCGAACCAATTTTCATGTTCCTTGTTCCGGGGTCATCGACACGGGTTTACGTCAGGATCAGTTAACCGGTCGGGCGAGACTCCGTCGAGCCCTGATCTCCCAGCTACAGAAATTAGGGCTCGACGGAGTCTCGCCCACCACGGTTCATGGAAAGCTCCGTGTTCCTTTCGGACCTGCTCACGGCCCATGAACCTGAATTGCGCAACTCGTTGCAGTGCAGGCGAGCCACTTTCCGGTTCATGGGAAGACTTCCACGAAATTTTCGCGCTTTGGACCCTGAACCTGGTAGGGACGGCGCGCTGCGCCGTCCGCGCCGCGCTCAGCGGCGCACTGATGCCGCCCGCTGCTTCGCGGGCGGGGACATCGCAGCGCGATGTCCCTACCAAAGTCAGGTTCATGGGCAGCGGACACCTGCAAAGATTGGACGTAGTTGGGGCCATGAACCGGGCCGCCGGCTGCAGAGTGGGACAGGCTTCCAGCCTGTCAGCCCCGAACAGGCAAGATGCCTGTGCTACTTTCTGAGGTTCATGGGCAGCAATGGATGAGGACGGTGACAAGAACATAAATCCATGGAAACGCGCGGTGAATCAGCCGGAGGTTTCATTGCTGTCCTGGCTGTACACGGGTGTTTCCGACCCTTTTTGCCGGGCGGCGTTGACCATCACCTCGACGTTGGTGGCGGCGGTTTCCAGTTCGAACTGCAGCCGCGAGGTTTTGCTGGTGAAAAAGTTGAACGGGACAAGTGAAATGATCGCGATGGCCAGGCCGCACATGGTCGCGATCAGGGCTTCACCGATGCCGCCGGTGATTTTCTGCACCGCCAGTTCCTCGCCGCCAATGGCGCGGAACGATCCCATCAGGCCGGTCACGGTTCCCAGCAGACCGAGCAGCGGCGCCAGAGTGACCAGGGTGTCCATGATGGTAAGAAATCGTCCGGCCTTTTGCAGTTCCATGCCGGCGGCGACCTGCAGCGCGCCTTGCAGCGAGGAATGCTGGTAATGGTTCAAGCCGTGCCAGACCATGCGGACCACCGGGTCCTCCGAATCCTTGGCCAGCGCCGAGGCGGTCTTGAAGTCGGCGTTCTCCATCGCCGCGAGGACTTTTTCCAGCGTCTCCGGATCGCGTCTCATGCCCAGGCGCATCCACCAGAATGCGCGCTCGCCCACCACGCACACGGCCACGATGGCGACGACGAGGATCGGGTACATGATCGGGCCGCCCTTGAGAAAGTAGTCGATGATTATGTTTGCCAGCATGCGTGTTGTTGTTTGGCTGGATGCCAGTGTAGTGTCCCTGACGCTTCTTTACAAATGACGCCCTTGAACTTGTTACCCCCCTCACCCCAACCCTCTCCCCCTCCGAGGGGGAGAGGGTGCCCGAAGGGCGGGTGAGGGAGAGGTTCATGAGCAGGTGACATAACACCAAGGTCGGTCATTGGCGCGGCACCATAGCGGAACCGGACAGATTGTAAATCCAATCTTCCGCGAGTTCCGTTCGATGTCCGGCGGGCCTGGTTTTTCATTTTATCTGAAACACGAAATCCTTCTCGAAATAGCGCTTCTCACCGGTGTCGATGGGCAGAAACCTGAACCGGGTTTTCACCCACTGCGTCACGTGCCGGTCGAGGATGCCGTGTCCGGAACTCTTCTTTAGTTCGATACTCTCGACCGACCCGTCCGGGTTAACGGTCATGATGACGGTCACGGTGCCTTCCTGGCGTTGTTCGAGGGCCGCCGGCGGGTAACGAGGTTCGGGATGAGTGCCGCCTTCCGCCCCGGTCATCCTGACGACGGTGCGGGCCGCGGGTTTCGGCGGCGCGGGCGGCGGCGCCTGAGCGAACTTGGCCGGCGCGAAGACCACCGGCCCTTCCACCGGCACCGCGAATTTCACCTGGGTCGGGTCCGCCGCGACCACGGTCGCTATCTGCGGCGTCTCGACTGGCGTGTCGGGCTGTGGTTGCGGCTCTTCAGGCTGAAGTTGCGGCTCGACTTTCGGGGGCTCCGGCGGCTGGGCGATCTCGACCGGCACGAATTCCTGGACCGGTTCCGGGACTTTTTGCTCGAGTTTGGACGGGTTGAGGCCGGCGGCGCCGATGGCCAGGAACAAAAGGCAAATGGAATTGACGTAGGCGAGTTTTCGGTTCTCGTCGCGGTTGGCCGCCGGGAGGCAGAATTGAGCGATGTCAGAGTGAAGAGCGTAGCTCCGATCAGCGAGCGAGCCGGGCGACGCCATGGCCGAAGAAGCGGATGCTGAAGCTGGAGCGGAATTCATGGGTGATGACAAATTCTCAATGCCCGGGCGGCTTGCGTTGGTTCAGCCCGACGGCCGCGTCCTGTGCCGCACTTCGGAATTAACAGGCTCGTCGCGTTCAATCATCGGCGGGCGATTGCCCGGATTTTTCTTCCGCTGTTCACGAATCAATATGAATTAGCAGGGCCATAAAGCAAGTTTCGCCTGCTGCGGCTCACAGAGCCGCGCTCCTGTCGGGAACCGGCAGGGGACCTCCGGCTCACTCACGCCCCGCCGCTTCGATGAACGGCTTCAGTTCGGCCATCAGCCTGGCGAAACCCTCCGGCGAGAGCTGCTGCGCGCCGTCACTGAGCGCCTCGGCGGGGTTGGGGTGCACCTCGATCAGCAGCGCGTCGGCGCCCATGGCCACCGCACCTTTGCACATCGCGCTCACCAGGTCCGCGCGGCCGGACCCCTGGCTGGGATCAATCACGACGGAGCAATGGGATTCCATTTTGATGATCGGGATGGTCGAGAGGTCGAGGGTGTTGCGGGTGTAGGTTTCAAAAGTGCGAATGCCCCGCTCGCAGAACATCAAGCTGGAGTTGCCATTGGACAAAACGTATTCCCCGGCGAGCAGCCATTCCTCGATGCGCGTCGAAAGGCCGCGTTTGAGCAGGACCGGTTTGCCGGTCCTGGCAGCGGCGATGAGGAGCTGAAAGTTTTGCGAGTTGCGCGCGCCGATCTGGATGATGTCCGCATATGCGGCCACGAGTTCCGCGTGCTCTTCGGAGAGCAGCTCGGTGATGATCGCCAGGCCGGTTTCCTTGCGCGCCTTGGCCAGCAGCTTCAAGCCTTTTTCGCCCAGTCCTTGAAACTCATACGGCGAAGTGCGCGGTTTGAAGGCGCCGCCGCGCAGAATCGTGGCGCCGGCGGCCTTCACGGCTTCGGCGGTGCCGAGCAGTTGTTTCTCACTCTCGACCGAGCAGGGGCCGGCCATGATTTGAATTTTCCTTCCGCCGATGACATTGCCGCGCACGTTGATCGTGGAGTTGGCCGGGTGCGCCTCGCGGCTGACAAGTTTGAAGCGCCTTTGCACCGGCATCACGCTTTCCACCGCATGCGGGAACAGGGTGAGCAGGCTTTCGAGCGATTTATGAGTCAATTCGTCGCCGATGGCCCCGATCACGGTCCGGGCCACACCGCGCATGATGTGAGGATGGTAGCCGAGCCGCTTGATTTCCTTGAGTACAGCGGTTTCGTCTTTCCTGGTCAGATTGGGTCTAAGGACGATAATCATGGTTTTGCTCGGGGCCCGCGCTCTGACTCGATAAAAAAAGCCGCAGGCGGTGGCCTGCGGCACGGGTTCAATGGTTCGATTCAGGGCAGCCCGCCGCGCAGGTTTGCCGGGCCGGAATAAAACCCGCAAACACTAAACCGTGAACTGCCGGAATTCATCGTGCAAAGGCTAGCAAACCGGCCTACCGCGTCAAGCCTGAGCGCGACGGGTAGTTGTCCTAATTTGGCGACGGCGGTGCTGCGGCACCGCCGTGCGCCGCGGCAGCGGCGCACCCACCTCAAGCAGGTTAGGACACTGCCGCCGCGGCGCACGCGTTGCAGCGGCACCAGATCAGGAGATCATGGCCCAAGGCCTGCACCAGGGCCCTTGCGCGGCTCTTGACCCGCCCGCAGTCGCTTCCTACAATCCCGCCATCGTTTCATGAGATTCGTTTCATCCATCGCCCTGACGGCGCTGCTGCTGCCGCTCTGCGCCGTTCGGGGCGCGCAGTCGGGACCGCAAACCATCAACGGCATCGCCGTCAAGGTCAACAGCGCGGTCATTACCTTTCAGGAAATCGAGGACCAGATCGACGAGAAGTCCCTGCGCTTGTTGCAGCTCCGATACGGCAGGCAGCCGGATGCGTTTCGGCAACAGGTGGAAAAGCTCAAGAGCGACACCGTGGAACTGCTCGTGGAGCGGCTGCTCATCCTGGAAGAATTCAAGGCCGGCGAAATTGCCGGCAACTATAAATTCCCGGAGAGCTACATCGACGATGAAATGAAACGCCGGATTCGCGACCGGTTTGGCGACTCTGTCACCATGATCAAATCGCTGGAGCACGAGGGCATGACTAAAGAGGCTTTCCGCAAACGGTTGCGCGACGATTTCATCGTGCGCGCGATGGAGATGAAGAACGCCGGCTGGGAGAAGATCACCGTCTCGCCGCACAAGATCGAGACTTACTACGCGCAAAACCCCGACAAGTTCAAAGTCGAAGATGAAATCAAACTGCGCATCATTTCTTTGAAGAACAGGCCCGATCGCGACGCGGAGGCGACAAAGAAAAAGGCCGAAGAAATCCTGGCGAACATCAAAGGCGGCGCATCGTTTGCTGAAATGGCCTCGCTCCATTCGGACGACTCCCAGCGTTCGGAAGGGGGTCTCTGGCCCCCGGTTTACCGGGACACCTTGCGCGAGGACCTCGGCAAGGTCGCCTTCCAGCTCAAACCCGGCGAGACCAGCGACATTGTGGAGCGGGAGGACGGCTGTTACCTGATGAAGGTCGAGGAATTCCATCCGGCGCACGTCAAGGCCTTGAACGAAGTTCGCGCCGAAATTGAAAAGGCACTCGAAACCGAGGAACAACGACGCCTGCGCGAACAGTGGATCGAGCGGCTCAAGACCAAATCCTTCGTCAGTTATTTCCCGGCGCCGTGACGCCCCGGACCGACATGTCCGCGCCAACACACCGGAGTACGAATGGCGCGTCGCGCGCCGAACGTCCCATGACCGGCTGGATTGGCATCGCGCTCGGTGACATTACCGGGATCGGCCTTGAAGTGACGCTCAAAGCGTTGGCCCGGGAGGTCGAGACGGACAATTCGCGCTACCTGTTGATCGGCGACGATGGCCACGCGCGGCGATGCAACGAGCAACCCGGCTTGCGGCTGCCGTTGGAGCCGTTCCGCGGATACAATGCGCCCGGCCGGATTTTCGTTCACCGTCCGTCGCCCGAACCCTTGCCTGAAATCCTGACGCCAGGCTCGGCGGTCGCCGCCCGCGCCGCCGTGGAATGGCTCACCGAGGGAGGCCAGCGCTGTTTGCTGGGCGACCTGGACGCGCTGGTGACCGCGCCCGTCAACAAGGAAGCCATCATTCGCGCCGGGGAGAAATCTTTTGTGGGCCAGACGGAGGGCGAGGACGACCGTCACCGCTGGCTTCGCGTCGCCCTGGCCACCACTCATGTCCCGCTCAGACTGGTCGCCGAGACGTTGTCCCTGCAGAAAATCGAGCTGACGATTGAACTGGCGGCCCGGGCGTGTGGTGATCTCGGGCTGCCGCGCGCCCGGGTGGCGGTTTGTGGATTGAATCCGCACGCGGGCGAAGGCGGCCAACTCGGCACCGAGGAACAAAGCATCATCCTGCCCGCGGTGACGGCGGCCCGGAATCGCGGCCTGGATGTTGTCGGCCCCATCGCCGCCGACACGTTGTTTTACCACGCTTACCGCGGCGACTACGACGCCGTGGTGGCGATGTACCACGACCAGGGATTGGCCCCGCTGAAAATGATCGGCTTCGAGACCGGCGTGAACTGGACGCTCGGCCTGCCGTTCGTGCGCACCTCGCCCGACCACGGCACAGCTTACGACATTGCCGGCCAGAACAAAGCCAGTCCTTCCAGCATGCGCGCCGCCATCCGGCTGGCCAAAAAACTCGCGCCGGCC
>QHPW01000444.1 GCA_003219675.1 Verrucomicrobiota bacterium | reverse complement strand
TTTTCGAGGAAAAGCCGGAGACGCTCAAGCGGTTCCTTCAATCACGCAGACAAGCGAAGTAGCAACATAACATTGGGGACGCTGCGGACGGAGACGAGGTGGGGCGAGACTACGTCGAGACCTGACTAATTTTCTGTCGTTGGAGGTCAGGGCTCGACGGAGTCTCGCCTCACCGTTCATGGTCCCAATGCCCTGCCAGTTTGTTGTTTCCTCCAACCCGCCGACGGATAAGATGGCGACGGGCTTTTCACTAGGGCGGCAGGCCGGGTCGGCCCGGTGAGCCAACAACAACCTTTATGGCAAAATCAATGATGCGAGCCGTCGGAGTCGTTCCCGGCGAGCGCGAGGTGCGGCTGATCGAACATGAAGCGCCGAAAATCGCCGAGGTGAACCAGGTGAAGATCCGTTCCCTCGAAGTGGGCGTCTGCGGCACCGACCGGGAGATTTGCGCGTTTGTTTACGGCTCGCCGCCGGAGGGTTTCGAGTATCTGGTGCTCGGCCACGAATCGCTCGGAGAAGTGGTCGAAGTCGGCTCCGGGGTTTCACGGCTCAAGCCCGGCGACCTTGTGGTTCCCTCGGTTCGCCGCCCCTGCCCCCACGCGCATTGCCTGGCCTGCCGCGAGGACAAACAGGACTTCTGCTACACCGGTGATTTCACCGAGCGCGGCATCAAAATGATCCACGGCTTCCTGACGGAGTATTACGTGGACGATGAGAAGTATCTGACCTGCGTCCCACCGGGGCTGCGCGAGGTGGCGGTGCTGGTCGAGCCGCTCACGGTTGCGGAGAAAGGGCTGGCCCAGGTGCGAAAGGTGCAACAGCGGTTGCCTTGGGTTGCGCCGAACACGCCGGCGGATCAGATCGGCAAAGGCAAAACTGCCGTGGTGCTGGGCGCGGGGCCGGTCGGCATCCTCGGCGCGATGGTGCTCCTGGTAAACGGTTTTAAAACCTGCGTTTATTCGCGTTCAAAACCCCCGAATCCGAAATCCGAACTCCTGGAGTCCATCGGCGCGGAATACATCTCCTGCCAGGTCGAAAACGTCGATCAACTCGCGGCGCGCGTCGGGAACATCGACCTGGTTTACGAAGCCGTCGGCACCGCCAGAATTTCCTACGACGTCCTGCGCGTGCTGGGACTGAACGGCATTTATGTCTTCACCGGCATTCCCGCCCCCAAACCGCCGGTGCCAATCGATGCCGACCTCATCATGCGCAATCTTGTTCTGAAGAACCAGGTCGTCGTCGGCACGGTCAACGCCGATGGCGAGGCGTTTGAAGGCGCCATCCGCGACCTCGGCGTTTTCCTGAAACGCTGGCCGACCGCGCTTCGCTCGCTCATCACCGGCCGCTACAAGATGGACCATTTTCGCGATCTGTTGCTGGGCAAAGCCGGCGGCATCAAGAACGTCATCGCGCTGTAATGGTTTGATTCAACCACGAATGCACACGAATGAACACAAATCGAAACAAAGACTCCGGCCGGGGCTCCCGTCGTGGCGGACCGCTCAATCGACCGTGATTTACCTCGGAACGGCCAAATCCCGAGAAGTTGGGACCTTTCTTATTCGTGTCCATTCGTGTTCATTCGTGGTTTCTCCTCAATCTCACGGCCTGACTGAAATCACTCTGCGTCCTTGGTGTTCTTTCGCGGCAAAAAAGTTCTATGAACAAAACGTGGATTGATATCTCCGTCCCCCTGCACACCGGCATGGTGCACTGGCCCACCGACCCCTCGGTCCACATCGAACGCTTCGCCGACATGAACCGAGGCGCCGTCTGCAACGTGTCGAAGATGGATTTGTGCTGCCACGCCGGGACCCACATGGACGGTCTGAACCATTTCCTCAAAGACGGCGCGTCGCTCGACACTGTCCCGTTCGACGCCGTGATCGGTCCGTGCCGTGTGATCGAAATCAAAGACGACGATTCGGTGAAGCCGGCCGAGTTGAATAAACACAAGCTCCGCAAAGGCGAGCGCGTCCTGCTCAAGACGCAGAATTCGAAACGCGAATGGTGGAACGAGGATTTTGATACGAAGTTCGTTCATATCTCCAAACAGGCCGCGCAACACATGGTGAATTGCGGCATCCGCACGATTGGCATCGATTACCTCTCCGTCGGCGGCTACCAGCGCGACGGCGTTGAGTGTCATCAGGTTTTGCTCGGCGCCGGGGTCTGGATCATAGAGGGACTGAACCTGACGAAGGTGAAGCCCGGGGGCTACAACCTCATTTGTCTGCCGGTGAAAATTCGCGACAGCGACGGCGCGCCGGCCAGGGCGATTCTGCGAAAAAAAGCAGGGCAGGCGTCTCGCCTGCCGTAGGGCCGGGCATCCTGCCGGCGGAACAAGCCCACGCAGACCCTACACTATCCGGCTATTTGCAGATCGCCTGGCGTTCTCTTCCGGGCGGCAGGCGAGACGCCCGCCGCTACGTTAAACAGATACCCAACCCTGTCCCACGTTGGATTACCCCATCTGCCCGCGCGTCACGCCGAGCTGATTCAACAGTTTTAATTCGCGCCAGAGCTGCGCTCCGGTGATTTCGCCGCGCAAGAGTTGGCGATATTTCGTTATGGTCTTCGCGACCTGCTCCGGTGTTTCCTTCAGGAATTCGATGCGAAACGTTCTTGCGCCGAGGGCGAGCATTCGCGACACAAACTCCGCGCCGGTTTGCGCCCGGGCGTTGAACACGGTATTGCGGCAGCCGGCGTCGGCCTTGAGCGGATGCAGCGCGCCGACGCGGTCGCGCAATTGCACGTCGTGCCTGTCGCAGGGCCGGCCGCAATTGGTATAATCCGTGCCGTTGGAGAGAAACGCGCAGAAAACGCAGTGCTCCATGTGAAACATCGGCATGTGCTGGTGAATGGTAATCTCGAACCATTCCGGCGGCGCGGACTGCAACAGCGATTCGAGCTGCGCGATGTTCAAATCATACGATGCGGTAACGCGCTGGACTCCGTAACGATGGATGAAATACTCCGCCGCCAGCGGATTGGCCACGTTGAGCGAAAAATCGCCGATGCGCCGGCTGTCCGCAAAGAATTTCAAATGGTCGTAGTTGCGGACAAGATAACCGTCGGCGTCGGACGAGCGGACCTGTTCGAGAATCCACTCCTCGCCGGTCTTGAAAATCCGCGGTGGAGCGACCCAGATTTCGAAACGCGGAACGCGGAGCGCGGAGGGCGGAATGGCCCTCTCGTCAGTGGGCCGGTTCGCCGTGGCCTGATGCTGCCACCGGCGCACACGGCTGACGGCCTCTCTGTATTTCTTCGGGTCTTCAAACTCGCAGTAGATCGTCTCCACGCCGCAGCGCAGCGTGGCTTCGAGTTGCCCGATATTCCGGACGAGGACAATCAATTCAATTTCCGTAGCAGCCGATGTAACGAGGCTCCGATCAATTTCGGATTTCGGATTTCGGATTTCGGATTTTGAAAAACGAGCCTCGTGACCTCGGCTGCTACCAGGATTCAGCGTCCACCGCTTCGGTTGCGCGCGGAGCGCTTCCAGCCGGCCAACGGCCTGCCGCCGCATGCGATTCAACTCGCTCACCGGCAGCATGACTTTGCCTTCGAGGAAATTGTTCAGTCCGCCGAGGTTGAAAGGCGTTCCGCCAAGCCGACCCAGTTGCTCGCGCAAACGTTCGTTGTCGAGCGACTGTCTTTCGGCCCTCACCAGCTGCATCGCGGACTCGACCTGAACCACGTGGCCGCATTCGTCGCGAACCACGAGTGTCATCCGTTGGCAGGCCCGTCCGTGGACGTCCATTCCGACCGCCCGTTGGAAATGCGGGTGATCGCCCGCGAACGTCCCGCGCAGTCGGCGTTCCAGCTCCGGATCGCTCGTCTTCCACACTTTGTCGCCGATGTGGACGCGTGAGAAATCAACGTCTCTGCGACCGAAAGAGACAGCGGTCAGATCACCCTCTTTGTTGTCTCGATGGTAAGGCTCGCTGTCTCCGGCGAGCCTTCGGGACGGCGCGGTGGGGACACCGCGCCCTACCCGGACAATTTCATAAACCCGTCCGCCTTCCTCCTTTTCTTCGGGATGTCCGGCGTCGAACACCACGCCGTCGCCCCGCTTGAGCGGGGATTGCAATCTCACAAAAACGGTTTCGCCCTGGACGCGCGTCACTTCGCCGAGATAGACCCCGCGCTTTTTGCCGAAGCGGGCGTGAACCAGTTCCCGGTTGTTGATGCCGCGGAACCAGCCCGTGTAAAGCCCGCGCGAGAACGCCATCTCCATTTCATATTTGCGATTTACGATTTCAGATTTACGAGGAGGTTGACCCGCGGCGCGTAAATCGTCATTCGTAACTCGTAAATCATCCAACGTCTGCCGGTAAATGCGCGTGATGTTAGCGACGTATTCCGGGGATTTGAGCCGCCCTTCGATTTTCAGCGACGCCACGCCCGCGCGGACCAGATCGGGCAACACCTCCAGTCCCGCCAGATCCTGCGGGCTGAGCAGGTAGCGCCTGTCGCCGAGCGCGACTTGGTTGCCGTCGGAAATCAAATCGTAGGGCATGCGGCAGGCCTGGGCGCATTCGCCGCGATTGGCGGAGCGGCCGCCAAGCGCTTCGCTGGTCAGACATTGGCCGGAGTAAGCGACACACAACGCGCCGTGGACGAAGACTTCCAATGGCATCGGAGGGGTAGAGCGCGGTGTCCCCACGGCGCCGTCGCCGGCGGCGGACTGGGGACAGTCCGCCTTACCCTGAGCTTGAATCTTTTCGATTTCCTTGAGCGAACACTCGCGAGCCAGCACGACCAGTTGACAACCCAGTGCACGCGCAAACTCGATCCCGGCTGCGCTCGTGAGGGTCATCTGCGTGGAGGCGTGAATGGGGAAATCGGGCGACAGCTCGCGAATCATGCGGCAGATACCGATGTCCTGCACGATGGCGGCGTCCACTCCGGCGCTGATCATGGCGCGGAGGTGTTGCCCGGCCTCTGCTATTTCATTCGCGAAGACGAGCGTGTTGAAGGTGACATAGCCTTTCACTCCGCGGCGGTGCAGGAATTCCATCAAGCTCGGCAGGTCGGCCTCGGTGAAATTGCGCGCGCGCATCCGGGCGTTGAACTTTTCCAGCCCGAAGTAAATCGCGTCCGCGCCGTTTTCGACGGCCGCCCTGGCGCAGTCCCAGTCGCCGGCGGAGGCGAGCAGCTCCGGTATGCGGAGCGGGTCGTGCGGAGCGCGGAATAAATCGCTGGATCGCTCCGGAGCAACAGTTTCCTGAACCGGCGTTGTCTGATGTTTCGACATCGTTCAACGGGTCGGGCGGGCGTCCTCGCGAGCCCGATCGCGCAGCCACCGAGGTAATGAGGTGGCCAATTTCCGCCTCCTCACGTCGGCGGCTACGGGATTGGAACTCGTCGAATGCCTTACCCTGCCGAATGATGAGAACTTACACGGCTCGGGACCCGGCGCAATCTTCATCTGGCTGCGGTCGTTCGACGAGGCTGGAAGCGCTGGAAGCTTCGTAACTTGCGGCCAAGGATCCGCGCGCTACACTTCGTCAATGCGCGCATTGATCCTTGGCTGCGGTTACGTGGGCGTTCCACTGGGAGCGGAGTTGGTGAAGCAGGGACACGAAGTCTTTGGGGTGCGCCGCACCAGCAATGCAGAATCAGAGCT
>QHPW01000015.1:16950-18435 GCA_003219675.1 Verrucomicrobiota bacterium | reverse complement strand
CCGTTGAAGTCTCCCTTCACCACGGCGTTGGGATTGGTTCCTGCGCCGTAGCCGAGGGCGACCTGAAAGGTGCCATCGCCCCTGCCCAACAGGATCGAGACGCCTCCATCCTTGGCTATCGCCAAGTCGGGCTTGTTGTCGCCGTTGAAATCACCTACTGCTACGGAATAAGCAGCCACCCCCACGCCGTAATTGACAGCAGCTTGAAAGGTTCCGTCCCCTTTGCCTGACAGAACTGAGACGTCATGCGAGCTGTAGTTGGCTACCGCCAGATCAGGTTTGCCATCATTGTTGAAATCGGTTCCCCTGCGCCTGGAAAGTGCCATCGCCATTGCCGATCAGGATGCTCAACGCATTGCTGTTTCGATTTGCCACCGCCAGATCCGGCTTGCCGTCCCCGTTGAGGTCGCCCACCGCCAGCGATGCAGGATGACTTCGCGTGGCATAGTCCACATGCACCTGGAATGTGCCATCGCCATTGCCTAACAACACGCTCACCGTGTTGCTGGTCTCGTTCGCCACCACCACGTCGGCTTTGCCATCGCCGTTGAAGTCGCCGACACCCACGGAATTCGGACTCATGCCTGTGTCGTAATTGACCGCGCTTTGAAATGTGCCATCCCCTTTTCCCAACAGCACCGCGAGATTGGTTGAGCCAGAGTTAACCACTGCCAGATCAGGCTTGCCATCACCGTTGAAGTCGCCCACGGCAACGGAAACGGGATCTTTTCCTGCGTCGTAGTTGAGTCTGGATTGGAAGGTGCCATCGCCGTTACCCAAGAGCACCGAAAAGGAGCCGCTAAACGCGGGAGAACAATTGGAGCATCCATGATTGGCCACCGCCAAGTCGAGCTTGCTGTCTCCGTTGAAGTCCCCCACCGCCAGGGACCAGGCTCCCTTTCCGGCGTCAAATGTCCGTGCTGCCGCGAAGCTGGGCGCAGGGCATCCTTGCGCCAAGGCCGAATCGTTTTGAAACGAACCGCTCAACAGGATAACGGACAATATAACCGTTCGATGTAACATCGAGGTTTTCATTTTCCTTCCTTCCTTTGGTGGTGGAGTCAGGTGATTCTGCGCGCCGGATAACTGGCTTCGGAAAGGATCGTCGTTGGCCCTGGCGCAGGGCGGGTTGGAAGGCGGACGCGCGGTCGAGCGGACCAGAAATTCAGGAGCGTCGGCTGACGGAGCGGGAAGATTTCAAGCGGCGGCGTTTGCCACACAAACGGAACAAAACCAGTCCCGCGCTCAACACTCCCAGGCTGACGACGCACAAAATGAAAAGGTCCGAATGTTGATTGTCAAACGTGTGCGTATGGGGCGCCCAGGACTCGTGGGCTTGAGCAGCAGGCAGCAGAGCGAGCCAGGCTGCGAGACTGAAGAACGTTTTCATGCACTCATGTTGTGCGCTGACGCGGAAAAATCAAGTCTCGGATTAGCCCGTTCGTGGAGCCAGAGGTTTGGTTCGCCCTCACCCTTTCCCTCTCC
>QHPW01000015.1:0-16862 GCA_003219675.1 Verrucomicrobiota bacterium | reverse complement strand
GGGGGCCGCTGGCTGGTTCAAGGGAGCAAGGCGCGCACAAAGTCCGGGGAGTTCTCTCCTTGGGCGAGGGTCGGGGTGAGGGCGAGTGTCTGATTCCACTGAATGCCGGACTAATGCCTCCGTATCTTCTGCAAGCGCGGCGCCGGGTGGATGGGCGGCGGCAGCGGGATCGTCGGCGGCTTTGGCCCTTCCCCCCAGGCGGAAAGCGGTTTCCACTCGCCGCTGCCTTCGACCTGCGACGGCGTCTGCCAATCGATGCGGCCGTCCGTTATCCACTCCAGAATTTTGCCGCCGTCAATCGGGCCATACACTTTCTGGTCGGCGCCGATGACGCGATACTTCCGCGTTTGGTCAAACTTGCGTTCTGGTTCAGTGGCCGGTTGTTGAACGCCCTCCGCCGGTTGCGGCTCGGATTTCGCCGCAGTGACGGACTGCAATTGCGACAGCCATTTGTTCGGATCGATCGTTGTTTCGCCAATTTTGAATTCGGGAAATTTCATTTCGCCGAGCTTGAATTCGGGCAATTTCGCCGCCACCAGGTCCAACGCTTCGGCCGCGGTTTGTTTGACAGTTTCGACTGCCGTCTGCCTGACCGCTTCGACGAACGAAGGCGCGGTGACGCCCAAAGTTTGATACCCGTTCACCAGCCATTCGAGCTTGCCGGTCTGGATGTCCATCACCAATCCGTGCACCGGAACGTTCGCGCCGATGAGCGGGCTTTGCCGGACGATCTCGGCCCCGCGAATGACGTTCTGCCTTTCGCTCGCGAACAGGCCGAAGTATTCGTTCAAATTTTCCGGCAGCTTCGCGCGGTCCACGCCCAGCGCGCGAAACCCGTCGGTCAGCTTCATCACCGTCGTCTTGCAAACCAGGCAGTCGGTGTGGCCGATGACGGCGATTTCCCTGCCGCCTTTCACGGCGCAGGCAAGCGCGAGCGAGCGCATGGTGCTGCTGAGCGGGCCGGTGATGATGTTACCCGCGTTGCGCAGCCAGATGAATTGCTCTTCCGGCACGCCGAGCATTTCCGGGATGAGCCGGTTCAGGCGCGGATCAATGCAGGTCAACGCCACCAACGGCAGCGCGCCGGCGAACTCGGACAAGTTCAAACTCGCCTTGGCGCCGTCGGCTACGGCGCGCTGGTTTGCTTCGACGATGGCTTCGAGCAGGCGCATGACATTTCAGGGCCGAGGCATCTTTGCCTCGGCTTTAATCGCTTCGGCGCATGCTGGACACATCTTCGTTCCCGCAGGTTCGATCATAATTTCTGCTTGTGTGATTCTTCAGTTCCGTGAGCGCTTGTAGCGTTCCCAAACACCCTCGATCTTGTCGGCCGGTTCTTCGGTCTGCTCTGACTTCTGTTTGGCCAGAAATGTCTCATAAGCCGCGTGGACGGCTCTCATCTGCTCTTCTGTTTCCTGGTTCCATTCAGGTTTCGCTTCGGCCCCCCGGCGACGCGATTGCGCCGCCCATTTGTGATAGGCGATCTCGATGTCCTCCAGTGAAGCGCCCGGCGCGACGCCGAGCAATTCGTAAATCGAGCCCGCAGGCAGGTGGACCGGCTCGTGGTGGCGCGCCGCGTCGGACGCCGGCCCGCTCCCCAGGCCCAGCGCGCCGGCGAGTTCCTGTCGCAGTTCGCTGGTCAAGGTCAGACCCGGCGGATCCAGCTCGATGAACAAAACGCCTTCGATATCGCGCAAACGTGCGGCGGATTTAGCCGGGTCGCGAACATCCGGCAGTTGGTTCAATTCGCCGAGGGAACAGCGCGAAGGATGCGCGAACAAAACGGCCAACGTCCGCGAACAAGCGTCCGCATCCAGACACGCCAGCCGGCACGCTTTGCGGAAGCTGTTCCACGCGCCCGCAACCAGCCTCGGCCCGGTCAGCAGCGCATCCGCGACCCGGCGCGAGGAAACGTCGGAATAGACGAGCAGGCTCATCAGTTCGCCACCGAACTCGCCTGGCCGTTGGAAGGGCGCGCGGCCCCGCCGTCCGAAATACTCGCGCTGCGTCCGCCGGTTTTCGACGAACAGGAACGCCATGAACAACGCGGAAATCGCCGCGATCGCCGCGGCAGAAATGTGCAATGGCCGGTTCAAAAGTATTTGCGACAGCGCCGCCGCGCCGACGTTCAAGACAAACCACACGACCGCGCCGACAAAGACAAAGGTGACGCCCAGAACCGCGGCGCCCACCGCGAAAACGAACAGGGCGAAAAGAAAGTGATGCGCCGCGTCAGCCACGGCTTTCTTTTTCAGCCATTGCTGGATGGCTGTGTGTTGCATGAGCGTAAATCTTCAACAAAGTGGCAGCCGACGTAAGGAGGCTCTGAATCGCCCCGTTAGCCGACGAGGTCTTGAGCCTCGTTACCTCGGCTGCTACGAATACCCCTGTCTGTCACAAACTGCGCATCGGTCAAGACCGGTTCGATCTTTCGATCCTGCCCCCGGTCGAGCCGCTCGGCTACGCCGTCTTGCGTTTCGGTCTGCCGACAAAAAAGTAGATCAAGGCGCCGAGGAAATGGGTGAAGATCATCACCAGCACCCACGCCACCTTCTCCGATCCCGGGATGCCGTTGTTCGTGAGGCAATCGATCAGCATCCAGACCCACAGGGCGAAACACGCCAGCCCGATCAGTGCGCCGAACAAACACAGGAAGATCACTTCCAAACCGCCAAGAAAACCAAGCATCATCTGTCCTTTCCAGCGGACTTAACCGCTTTTTGCGGTTTCGCTCTGTCGTGCGCGGTCATTTCGCCGGTTGATCCTTAGCCATCGCCTTTTTCAGCGCGGGGACCTGCTCCAGCAGCTTCTCGAACCTTACGCCGGTCAAACTCTCCAGCACCGGCGGCAACTGGCTGATGATCTGCATCACGTCGCCGGTGATTTTGCTGGCGCCGCCGCCCGCGCCGTTGCCGCTGTTGATGATGACCATCCGCTCGGTCTTCGAGAGCGGTTCGCTAATCTTGCCGGCAATCTCCGGCAGGACGCGCACGATGAGTTCGATCACCGCGGCCTCGTTGTATTGCTTGAACGATTCGGCTTTCTGCTGCATCGCCGATGCGGTGGCTTTGCCTTGCGCCTCGATAATGGCCGCCTCGGCCAGACCGCGCGCCTTGTTCGCTTCGGCCTCCGCGAGACCGGTGGCCTTGGCGACGTCGGCATTGGCGAATCCGGTGGCCTTGGCCGCCGACGCACTGCCCGCGGCCTCGGTTTCGAGCTGGAATTTCTTCGCGTTGGCCAGCGTCTCGACCTTGTAGCGCTCGGCGTCCGCCGGTTTCTGAACGTTCGCTTCGAGTTCCCGCTGTTTGCGTGAAATTTCCTGTTGTTGCAGCTCGATCTGTTTCTGTTTCTCGACGATCTGCACCTGCACCTCCTCGGCTTTCACGAGCTGGCCGGTCTTGAACTTTTGCAGGTCGTAGGCGAGGTCGGCCTCGGCTTTTTTCTGGTTCACCGCGGCCTGGTATTGGGCAACGTTCGATTGATAATCGCGCTGGGCTTCGGCGATTTTGCTGTCGGCGGCGAACTTCGCTTCCTGCCCGGCCTGTGTCGCCTGCGAAGACTTGATCATGGCGTCGCGGTCGGCTTCGGCCTGGGCGATTTGTGCGTCGCGTTTGACCTGGGCAATGCGCGGTTTGCCGAGCGCGTCGAGGTAGCCTTGCGTGTCGCGGATATCGCGAATCGTAAAGCTGACAATGCCCAGGCCCATGTTGGCCATGTCGCCGGCGGCCACTTCCTGGACCTTCGAGGCGAAGGCGTCGCGATTCTGGTAAATCTCCTCCACGGTCATGGTGCCGAGGATCGCGCGCAGATGGCCTTCCAGCGTTTGCGTGGCAATGTTGCGGATCTCGTCGGTGTTCTTGCCGAGAAACTGTTCGGCGGCGGTGGCGATCGAGATATCGTCGCCCTTGACTTTGATTTGCGCCACGCCATCGACTTTCACCGGCACGCCTTTGCTGGTATAAACTTCGGGCGTCTGCACGTCGATGGTGAGCAGTTCCAGCGAGAGGATGTCCACCTTTTCCACGACGGGGTAAACGAACGTGCCGCCGCCTTTGACGATGCGGAAGCCGCGGGTTTTAACCGTGCCGTCCGGATCGGCGTAACGGTGTTTCTTTCCGGAGACAATAAGCACCTCGTTCGGGCCGACCTTGGTGTAGCGGCTGAGCACGACGGCGATGCCGACGATAATGGTGATCGCGATCACCACGATCACGACGGCGATGATTCCGCCGGAGAAGACCGACTGGGCAAGCATGGGGATTGGATTCATAGGGTGTTGGTTTGGTGCCGGGTTCTGATTTTCAAAAATTGTCAGGCGGCTTCAACATAGAATTGCGTGCCGACCACGCGGGTAATTTTGACCGGCTTGCCGGCCGGCACGGAGGTTCCGCGCTCTTCGCGCGCCGGCGCGGAGTAGCGCGTGCCGCCCTGGACGTAGGCGATCTCGCCGACGCCGTTTTCGGGAATCGGCGTGATGATGGTGGCCACCTGGCCGACCAGACTGCCGACCTTCGACTCGCTGGAACTTTGCGTTTTGCTGAAAAGCTGTCGCAGCAACCACAAAACGCCGGCGGCAACCAGAAGGCCGCTGACAACCGCCAGCGGCGCGCTGGCCCAGGGATTGTGGGTGGCCGGGATTTGATGGAAAATGATGCCAAATCCGCCAAAGGCGGTGATGAAGGAGGAGATGATGGTCGGGCTGAATGCCGACACTCCCGGCATGTCGCTGGAATCAATGCCTGCTTCGGCATGACCGCCGCTGCCGTCCACATGGCCGTCATGGCCGCCATGGCCGAAAATGTGCCCGAAGATTGCGCTGAACAGGGTGAAAACAAAACCGACTCCCAAACAGATGAGATAGATTGTGAATTCCATAAGCACCGCCTGGTTGATTGTTGGTTACAGTAAAAGATCAAACAACGCTCCGAGCAAGACAGAAAGGAGGTCGCCGGGATCAATTCCTTGCTGAATCGGCGCCCGCCAACGGTTCGACCGTCCGCCGGACACGCGGTCCACCTCTGTTTTGATTGGCGTCAGGGTTTTCATTCACCGCGTTAACCAATACCAGCGCGCGCCGTGGAATCATTTACAAAGTCATCGGGGGTTTGTAACTCCGCGCTTCCGCCCGGCCTTCTGGTTTGCTAAGGTCGGCCCATGGACTCGCACGAACTGCTTCAGGAAGTTTTTCAAAAATGCAGCGCCAAACAGATCGCCGCCGAGCTCGGTCTGTCGCTCTCCATGATTTACAAATGGGCCGAGCCGGACGACGGCGCCGGCAGCGGCGCGGCCAATCCGCTGGACCGCATCGAGGCGTTGGTCCGCTGCACCAACGACACGCGGATCGCCCATTGGATTTGCGAACGGGCCGGCGGATTTTTCATTAAAAACCCAAAAGCGAGCTGGCCGCACCCGATTCATCTCATGCCGGCGACCAACCAGATCGTCCAGGAATTTGCCGATCTGCTCGCGGTCATTGCCACTGCGGCGACGGACAATCAGATCACGAAACAGGAATCCAAATCAATCCGCGCACGCTGGGAGGAATTGAAATCCGTCACGGAAGGATTTGTGCAATGCTGCGAGAATGGCAACTTCGCGCCGTTAAAACGGGAAACGCCGATCCAAACGAAGATTTGATCGGCTCTCTGGTTCCATGAACCTCGTAGCAGCCGACGTAAGGAGGCTCAGTCTGAAATCCGAAATCCGAAATCCGAAATCCGAAATCCGAAATCGATGAGAGGCTCCTCACGGCGGCTGCTACGGTTCAGGGGTTCAATGCGCGAAATTTTCTTTCTGGGAATTCTCTGTCTATGAAAACGCAGGTCATCCTTCTCTGCTGTCTTCTGTCCCTTTGTCTTCGAGGGTCCGCCATCCACTCAGCCGAAACCATCGAATCCGACATCTGCGTTTACGGCGGCACTTCGGGCGGTGTCGCTGCCGCAGTCCAAACCGCGCGCCTGGGCAGGACTGCCGTCATCGTGGAATCCGGGCGGCATCCTGGCGGCCTGAGTTCCGGCGGGCTCGGGGCAACGGACATCGGCAACAAGTCGGCCATTGGCGGCATCTCGCGCGAGTTCTACGCGCGTGTCGCGAAGCATTACGCGAATGACCGGGCGTGGACTTTCGAAACACGCGACGATTATTTCCAACATCGGCGCGGCTCGCAAACCGCGGCCAGCGACGCCAAAGCGCTCCAAACGATGTGGACGTTCGAGCCGCGCGTCGCCGAAGACATTTTCTTCCGGATGATCAACGAAGCGAAGAAGCCGATCTATTTTGACCAGCGATTGGCCTCAGTCAAAAAGCAGAACGCCCGCATTGTCGAAATCGCGATGGAAAGCGGAAAAGTTTTTCGCGCAAAGATGTTCATCGACGCAAGTTATGAAGGCGATTTGATGGCCAGGGCGGGCGTGAGTTACACGGTCGGGCGCGAAGCGAATGCGCAGTATGGCGAAACACTCAACGGCATACGCGCCGAGACGCCGAAACACCAGTTCATCGTGCCGGTCGATCCTTACCTGAGACCCGGTGACCCGAACAGCGGCCTGCTGCCGTTCATCCAGCCAGGCGATGGCGGCGTGCCCGGTGACGGCGACCGCCGCGTGCAGACTTACAACTATCGCCTCTGCTTCACGACCCATGCGCAGAATCGCAAACCCATCGAGCCGCCGCCGAATTACGACCCGGCCCGGTACGAACTGCTCGCCCGCTACCTGGAGGCTCTCGTCGCTGCCGGCAGGAAACCGAAGCTCGCCGAATTCTGGAACCCGATCTGGATGCCGAATGGCAAAACCGACATCAACAACAACGGCGGTTTCTCCACCGATTTCATCGGGATGAACTATGATTACCCCGACGGCGATTATGCCACTCGCGCGCGGATTTGGAAACAGCACGAGGATTACACGCGCGGGTTCATTCATTTTCTCGCGACCAACCCGCGCGTGCCGCAAAACATCCGGGACGAGATACGACGATTTGGCTTGTGCAAAGACGAGTTCCTCGACACCGGCGGCTGGCCGAACCAGCTTTATGTGCGCGAAGCGCGACGAATGGTCTCGGACTACGTGATGACCGAGCGCAACTGTCGCGGCCAGGAAGTGGCGGCCGATTCCATTGGTCTCGCCGCCTACAATATGGATTCGCATAACTGCCAGCGCATCGTGAAACACGGCCGCGTCGAGAACGAGGGGGACGTACAGGTGCCGCCGATGAAACCGTATCCGATTTCCTACCGTTCGATTGTTCCCAAGGCGAACGAGTGCGAGAACCTGTTCGTGCCGATCTGTCTTTCGGCGACCCACATTGCTTACGGTTCGATTCGCATGGAACCGGTGTTCATGATCCTCGGCGAGTCGGCCGCGACCGCGGCTTGCCAGGCCACGGACGACAACCTGCCGGTGCAGAAGGTCGATTATCAAAAGCTGCGGGCGCAATTGCTGGTCCAGGGACAGATTCTCGAGTGGGGACGATAGCGGTTCAGTTCGCAGTTCAAAAAGTACGCGAGGAAAACGGTGCATGGGTTAGGGGACTCTGCAAAATTTGGACGCGATTCGGGTCCCATGAACCCGTAGCAGCCGACGTAAGGAGGCTCTAACTTTCCTTCGCTCGAAATAAAATGAGCCTGCCAACGAACGGTACTCTTTGCGCGGACCAGGTAGGGCGCGTCACTCCGTGCGCGCCGGTGGCAGGGGATGGTGACCGACGGCGCGCACGGAGTGACGCGCCCTACCGCTTTCAGTTCGCTGGCCCATGCCACCCCGTTTCGAGGATGTGATTCTCCTTACGTCGGCTGCTACGAAGTTCAAGCTCGTGGCCACTGCTACATGCATTGGAGATCAGGGCTCGACGGAGTCTCGCCCCACCCGCTTCAGGAGAAGCAGGCGCGTCACCCGACGTGGATCGCAGGATCGGGACAACCGAATCACGGCGTGGACAGCTGGTAGAACCGTTGCGGCACGCCGAAAGGCGGGTCGTCGAGCACTTCTTCGATCCGTGCGCTGCCACCGGCCGGAATGGGGGTCAATGTGTTCCATTGCCCCGCGGTCAGGCTGTCGCGCCAATGAACGGTATAGCTTTGCTCAATTGCGGCCTGAAAGCGCAGGCGAACCCGCGCGCCATCGTACGTGACCGAAGCGAATCCCGGTCGAACCACACCGCGCTGGCCCGGGGAGCCGCCGGTCAGCACGCTCGCCTGCCAGTTGGCAGGATCATTGTAGTCACCACTGACGCTGAGCGCTTCGAGCGAACTGCCGCCGCCGTCGGCGGCGATCGGCCAGTTGCCGCCGTCGCCATAAGTGAATTCCTGGATCGCGACGCCAAACGCGTCCACGAGCCGGATGAATTCGCCGCCGTTGTTCAGGGACCCGCTGTATTCGCCAGCCACGAGCAGGTTGGTACCGTAGCGGAACTCAAACGCGGCCCTGTTTTTAACCACCAGCACGCGCTGAGCGGGAGCCAGATTCGTCACAGCCGACGCGGTGAAGTCAAACACGACCCCGACCGTAAACTTCGCGCCAACCAGCGAAAGGTTGGTCGGGCCGGTGTTCCACAATTCGATAAACTCGAAGTCATCCCCGTCTGCAAAGCCGGCAGAAATCTCGGCGGGGCCCGGCGCGGGCGGGTGATACATCAGTTCGGCGATGCGAAGGTAGTCGCGCTGGGGAAATTCAGAGGCGGCGGTCGTGACCATAATCGAATCCTGGCCGACCGGGGAGCCGTGATAATCGAACGCAAAAAGTTGGAGCTCGTTGGTGCCCGCCTCGAGCGGAAGTGTGATCTGCCAGCGCTGGTCGTCAAGCCAGGTGATTTGGAGCGGGTCGGTTTGCCCGGCGCGGCGGATGTCGTGGACGTTGATCCAACCGCGCCCGTCGAGGGTCACAGTGGGAGTGTTAACGGTGAAATTGCTCCCGCCGTTGGACGTGATCTCAAAGGGTATCGTCGGAGCCAATTGGTTGCGGACCGCGGCGTCGCGCGCATCGGCGTAGCCGGGCGCGCTGTTGTAGTTCTCGCCGGTGACATCGCTGTAATGCTTCGCCCACCGGCTGAGGTAGGCGCTCTGGCAGTTTGAGGATTTTGTAAACGTTATTCTTTCCATAGATCGAGGCGCCGGTGGAAAGCCCGAAACCAAATCCCCAGTCGTTCTGCAAAACAACCACCCGTCCGTTGTCCGGGCGAGCGTAAAAAGCAATGTTGTGCGGGTTATCCACGCCGTAGATATCGGCCACACCCAGGAGGGTTTGCAGCGCGAAGTAGCGCGCCCATTCATCCATGTCAATGGCGGTGGAGGCGGCCTGTTGCAACGCCGTGCCGCTCAGGCTGAACGCTTTGCCCATCGCCACGATGCGTGAGTAATCGTCGCGCGCGCGCTGGTTCTGGATCAGCATGCTCCAACGGTACTGTTCAGGGTCATCGCCAAGATTGGTGATATCGTAGGACCAAACAAAGTCCACCGGCTGGGGAAGCTTATGGCCTTCGGGGGTTCCGTCATCCGTGGTTTCATAAACCCGGATGCCTTCAAGCTTGAAGACCGTCCCGTCGTTGGCGTTTTCAAACTGAGAATCAACGTACGTGTCGTCGTAGTTTGCAAGATTGAGGCGTGCGGGGCCAACGTTGTCGGAGCGATGCGACACAAGATACACAATGTCATCGTAGTTCGCCGGAAGACCGCCAGCCTGGTTCTGGATGTGTTTCATGAACGACTCGACCATGCCGCTGCGCCGGACGATGACGGAACCGCGCGAACCGCGAAAGAGGTGGTCGGCGGGAAATTTCACGGTGAAGCCGGTCGTGCTGGCATCGGTGCGGCTGAACATGCTGCCGTGAAGCCGGATGAAGGCGTTGTAGAAGACCTCGCGCTCGTTGTGGATGACCGTGCACCCGAGGAGATCGTCGCTCATCAGGTTGACGAACGAGTGAAGCAGCCTTGAGTCTCCCGGCGTCATGAGGATGCGAAAGGTCTGTTTGTTCGAGACCAGGCGCGGCGGCTCGACTTTGAGCAAAGCGCGGGAACGGGCGCCCTCCGCAGGATAGGTCGAAGTTCCGCCAGCCAAGTCGCTGCCTTCGACATAGAATTGGATGACGGCCCCGGACGGCTGGGCAGGAATCATGCCGCTGTAGGAGGCGGAACCTGAAGCTTGCGCGGACATTGGCACACTCTTCCATGCGCCGTCATTGACGGCGTAATGGAGGGTGAGGCTGTTTATTCCGTCGGGGTCGGTGGCCTGGACGCTGACGTTGATGGCATCGTTGGACGTTGCCAGCACGGGAGTGTGTTGGAGGCGGCTGTAGGCAGGACCCGCGTTGGTGACGAAGGTCGAGTTGCGCCGGCCCGGCGTGCCCAAGTGGTCGGGCCGGTCGAGGATTGTGGTGGCTGCGACTTTGTTGTAATAAAGCTCGGTGTGGAGTCGGGGCGAACCGGTCAGCCACCTGGCGTCGAAGGAAATGTCATAATCCCGCCCCGCGACGACGGGCACAAGCGTGCCGCCAACTTTCAGCGTCGTTTCGAGCTGGTTTTCCAGGTAGCTCATCGGGCCGGTGGCGACGAGATGAAGCACCGCGTCTGCGGGGTTGTCGGGATTCGGCTCAACGCGCGAGTGCGAGTGGTTGCCAACGAGGCGCCACTTGTTGGTGCCGGAGGTGAAATCCGTGTTTTGCAGCAACTGCCGGGCGGGAGCGTTGGTTGGGACCTCTACGACCGTGATATTGTCGAGCAACGCTTCGCCTTCCGAAAGCAACCCAAGGCGGAATTCGTGGAAAGAGAAGAGGTTGGGCGAGTAAACCGGATTGATCGCTCGGGCGCGGTAACTGTAGCGGCGCCAGCTTGTCTTCGCGCCTTCCAGGCTCGCAGCCCAGGCTTCCGGAACCGAATTGTCCGCGCGCGGGTCGCGGAGCTCGAGACTGGAACCGCCGCCATCGGCGTAGGCCGGCCACGGCGAGTCGTCGTAGTAAGAGACTTCGTTGACGGGGTTGTCTTGCGCGTCGCGCAGTTGAATGCGGTCACCGCGATGAGACAGTTTGCCGCTCCAGTCGCCGAGCACCGCGATTCCGGGATACTTCGCGCGCAACGCCGCGGCGTGGTTCGCCACCACCACGTAGGCGTCGGCCGCCAGGACGGTGTTGGACGGGAAGGTGAAATCGACGGCGCCCTCGAGCCGCCATCCGGTCAGGTCAACCGTCGAGGCCGAGCGGTTGTAAAGCTCGATCCATTGTTCATCGCTTTCCATCGGGTTACTGGTGGAGTTGGTCGCGTAGATGGGCGGGTAATGATACATGATCTCGTTGATCACGATTTCGTCCCGCAGCGGGACCTGGTTCGTTGCGCCGGGAGTGGGCGCGGCTGGATGGAGCCACGCGCCGGTCGGAGCCGAGGGTAGTTTGCCTCGCGGGCGGTCTTCCACCTTGACCCCATCAATCACGCTCTGCCCCGGACCGAGGAGGAACAGCTTATCGCCCGACAACACGGTGAAGCCAAGATCGTTGGTGGTCAGCGTCAGAAATCCTCCCGCACTTAACATCTGCGGGCCGAAAGTGAACCACCCGCCTCGGCTGGAAAGAATTCGACCGCCGGAGAGCGCGAGGTTGGTTGTGCCGTGGTTCAACAACTCCACGAAGAACGATGGGGTGTTGGCGGCGGCGACTTCGTTGAACGCGAGAGGGAGTTGCCCCGCCGCCGACGCCTCGCGGCCCGACAATTCAACCGTGAGAAGAAAGTCAGGATCATCGGCGGCCGAATTCAGCGCTCGAAAAGCCAGCAGGTTGCGGCCCGGCGCCAGACTGGTGAGGAAAGGGCTCAGGTCAATAGCCTCCGGCTGGAGCGCGTCAATTTTCGCGCGGGCCGCGGTGGCGGTGGAATTCCACGAGAGCGTCTGCGGCGCGTTGCGGCGGGCGACTTCGATGCCGTTGAGGGATGCCACGAAACCATCGTCGTACCGCACGTTAAGGGTGAGACGGTCATAGGCGACGCCCGCCGGCAAGTCGAACGGCAGGCGCGCCAACAACTGGCTGTGGGTCCCCAAAAGGGATGACTTAACGTCAGTGACCACAAGGTCCTGATAACCATTGAGCAACGCGGGCGGCGTACCGGCAACCAGTCGCGCAAGCTCGTTGGTGCCGAGCACCGCGTGCCAGATGCCGACCTCATCAAGCCGGCCTCGGAAAAAATTGGGTGTCCCGCCGGAATCTGTCCCGAATCGCCACTGGTTGCCGCCACTCCACAGATTGCCGATCGTGATGCTGCCGCCGCTCGACACACCATTGACATAAATTCGCATCACGCCGCCGTTGATCGCAGTTCCAACGACGTGATACCAAACGCCGGGCTGGATAACGTTCGTGGCCGCAACGGACCGGGGATTTCCGTCATACAGATAATGCTCAAACCGGCCGGACGAATTGATGCGTAACTGGTGAGACCAGGAGGTGTTCGGGCCGTTGGCATCGGTGCGCACGATGAGACTGCTGGGGCGCACCGCATCCACCGACACCCAAACGGCGAGTGTGTAAGCCGATGGATTGGTGGCGTCGGTCACCTGCACCTGGTTCGCCACCCCGTCGAACTGCACCGACTGGCCTGCGCCCACGGCGGAGGGCACGCTGGCCGAATACTGGGCGCCGATGTTTTGGCCGTTGAATCCGTGCCCCGACACATCGGCCACGTTGCCGTCGAACGAGTAGGCGCGTGCGACCGGCGGGCCGCCGGACGTCAGGCCTGCGTCGAAACCCAGCGACGCGCTGCCAGCGGCCCAAGCGGTGTCATCGAAGGCGGGCAAGGTCCAGGACTGTCCGAGCGAATCGTTGGTGGGCACGAGCCACCGGGCGATGGAACCAGAGTTGAGGAGTTGGTCGAGCACCGGACCGGTGGATTCCGATTCGGGGAAATTCGCGCGTCCGGGCGTGCCGCCGATTTGCGCGCTCGCCCGCCAGTTTGCCGCAGGACTGCTGGCGTTGAATTTGTCGCGTTTGGCCAGCGATGCGCCGGAGCCGTCCGCGGCCACCGGCCAGGGGTCTTCGTCGAGATAGCTCAGTTCGTCCAGGAGCCGTCCGTTGTGGTTACGGAGGCGCAGGGTGTCGCCGGAGTTGGAGAGACGCCTGGTGAAAGGACCGACCACGTTCCTTGCGCCACTGGCGGTTTGGAGTGCTGCAGGATCCGCGGCCACCACGATGTAACTGTTCGCGGCAAGGATCGTATTGGTCGGGAAGCGAAACTCGATCCCGCCTTCAACGCGCCAGTTCGACAGTTCAATATCAACCGACATCTGG
Organism: Verrucomicrobiota bacterium; assembly: GCA_003219675.1. Classification (GTDB taxonomy): domain Bacteria; phylum Verrucomicrobiota; class Verrucomicrobiia; order Limisphaerales; family AV2; genus AV2. Next base: position 3,602 of record QHPW01000015.1, on the reverse strand, counting down.
TTGTACAACTCGACCCATTCCAACGCCGAAATGTCGTCGGCCGGGTGATACATGATTTCGTTGAACGTAACCACAGAGTCCGCGGCGGTAGTCGTGTCCGGTTGGGAAAAAAGCGAGTCGGCCCGTCCGTTGACGCCCCAAAACAATCCAAACACGAGAAGAGAAACCAGACAGGCGCGTACAACTGGCCGGATAATTGACGTCATGCGGATGCGACCTTAGCAGAAAGACCGCGACTTTGCGAGCTTAAGCGATGCCGATTTGGCGGATAAGCAAATTCTGGAGTGGAAGGGATAACAGGTTTGGATTAGGGTTCGCGGTATTCCATGAACTCCGACTTCCAGAGGAGAAAGGCTGGTTGCACTAAAGCTTTCACCTTGATTGAACTGCTGGTGGTCATCGCGATCATCGCAATCCTCGCCGGGTTGCTGCTGCCGGCGCTCGCAAAAGCGAAAACCAAGGCGCAAGGCATTCAGTGCCTCAATAATCTGAACCAGTTGAGCCTGTCGTGGATCATGTATGCCGACGACAACGCCGACAAAATCCCGCCCAACAACATCAACGAAGCCGATCCGAAGAAGACCTGGGTCGTCGGCTGGCTCGATTATGCGCGGGCGGTTCCCGACAACACCAACACGGTCAATCTGATGAACAGCCTTCTGTGGCCGTATCACAAAACGCTGGCGGTGTGGCGCTGTCCGGCGGACAAAAGCACGTCCAAGCACGGCGGCAAATTCTACCCGCGTGTCCGCAGCGTTTCGATGAACTGCTGGTTGAATTCGGACGCGCCATGGAATGGACAGAACCAATACAAGGTCATGCGCAAAAGCGCCTACATGCAGAATCCCGGCCCGACCGGCGTCTGGGTAATCACCGATGAACGCGAGGACCGCGTCAACAACGGCTTTTTCGTCGTGGACATGGCCGGGTTCAATCCGCGAAGTCCCGGCAGTCTTCGACTGGTGGACGTGCCGGCGAGCTATCACAACGGCGCGGGTGGCGTGACGTTTGCCGACGGTCACTCGGAAATTCACCGTTGGCTCGACCCCCGCACCACACCGCCGATCCGAGCGGGAAAGGATTTGCCGCTGGAAGCGGCATCGCCCAACAACCGCGACGTGCTCTGGTTGCAGGAACGGAGCACGGGGCCGGCGCGGTGAAATCCGAATGGATTGCAGTTCCCAAATTCCGACAAAATTCCTAGCATGGCCGCGCTCAACTTATGCCTGAAAAACACCGCTATAAATTTTGCTTCGGTCCCTGGAACATCAGCGAAGGCCAGGACCCTTACGGCCCGCCGGTCCGCCCGCCCCGGGCCTTCGAGTGGAAACTCGCGCAACTCAAAAAGCTCGGCTTCGACGCGATGATGTTTCACGACGACGACGCCGTGCCGGACCTCGACAGCAAATCCGAATCGCAAATCCGCAAAGAAACGAAAGAACTGCGGAAAAAACTGGACGGGGAAGGCATCGCCGCTGAAATGGTCGCGCCGCGGCTCTGGTTCGCGCCGCAGACGGTGGATGGCGCTTACACCAGCAACGACGCCAAACACCGCCAATACGCCATAAAGCGATCGCTCCGTTCCATCGATATCGCCAACATTCTCGGCACGGACATCCTCGTGCTCTGGCTCGCGCGCGAAGGCAGCTATATCCGTGAATCGAAAAATGCGCGCCGTTGCGTGGATTACCTCGTCAACGCCTTCGACAAGATGCTGACTCACGACAAGAACATTCGCCTTGCTATCGAGCCGAAGCCGAACGAGCCGATGGATCACGCCTATCTACCCACCATCGGACACGCGCTCGCTGTCGCTCAATTGACTCGCGACCCGAAACGCGTGGGCTGCCTCATCGAAAGCGCGCACGCGATTCTTGCCGGACTCGATCCCGCTGACGAAATCGATTTTGCGATGGCCTTCTATAAACTCTGGTCGTTGCATCTAAACGATCAGAACGGGTTGAAGTTCGACCAGGACAAGCCGTTTGGAAGCAATAATCTTCGCGCCGCCTTCAACCAGGTCCGGGCGCTCGAACGCAACGGCTATGGCCAACGCGGCGAATACGTCTGCTTCGATGTCCATCCCTTCCGCACCACGAAGGTCGAACATTGGCTCGCGCATCTGGACAACAGCCGGCGCACGTTTCTGAAGCTGGTTGAGAAGGCGCGCAGCTTCAACGAAATGAAAGCGCAGCAACTGATCGCCGACCGCAACTATCAGGACCTGGACCAGATGGTGATCGAGCATTTGATGGGCAAATAGGCTGTTTCACCACAGCCCGAAGCAACCGTCCGCGCCCCAGATTTGCGACCCGACATAGGACTTCATGCGCGCGACATCTTTCCAGGCAACCGAGCCGTCGAGCAAGCCGATGTTGCCGCCCCGGGCGCCGATGGACGCAGGCGTCTGTTGATAGGTGTGCGGCGCCAGGATGCGCTGGAAACTGTAAGCATAGACGTTCAAGTCGGCCACGAGCACGAGGGCCGGGTCTTCGGCGGTCTTCTGCGGGGAAACCCAGGTGTTGGTCATGCCGGACACCGGCGGCCAGGGAGTATTCGAGTGGCCGCCGAGATAGTGATAGCCGATCGCGATGCCGTAGTCCGGATGCCGGCGCCAATTCAGATCCTGTTCGAACGATTTCGCCAGATTCGGACAGTCGAGCACTTTCAACGGACTGGCGTATTGCAGGATGTTGCTCTGAGTGACGGTCGAGAGGATCGGCGTGTGCGTGTCGTTTGTGTTGCGGTTGTCGGTCCCGCCGCGGGGCAGGGAGTCTTGAAAATCGCCCGCGTAAATGTGCGTCGCCATGATGAACTGGTGGATGTTGCTGAGGCAGGCGCCGCGCCGCGCGCGTTCCTTGGCGCTGCTCAATGCCGGCAGCAGCAGCCCCGCCAGAATGGCGATGATCGCGATGACGACCAGAAGCTCGATGAGGGTAAAGCCGGACCTGAACATGGAAGGAATCCGTCCGGCGGACTGCGCTGCGCTCAGCGCGCTGGAGTTCGCCGCGCGGGGGACAGTCCGCCCCGCCATTTTCATGCCGGCGAGAATGCTTTTCGTCGCTTTGCAAACTGCCTCGTTATTTCCTCGCCTCTTCATAAGCCGCCCGTTCAGGGCCTTTCTTCAACCCTGAAGAAATGCTGCGGTGTGCCGGCGCTTTCTGGATCTTCCAGGAAAAGCCTGCCATTGGTAAGGATCGCGGGATTGGTCAGTTTGATCCAGCCGCTTGAACCGATCGCCAGATTTGTGGTGCCAAAGATATCAATGTTGGCCACGCGATTGGTGTCGAGCGGCAGGCCGTCTGCATTGTCGATGAACAGCTGGAACAGGCCGGTGCCGCCGGCCATCGTGGAGAGCAGTTTGAGCCCCTGCGCGCCGTTAGCGTCCGTGTAATGGACGGACCAGGAGTAGGTGGCCGAGTAAGACAAGACTCCCGCCGGCACGGTGATGCTGGTCTTGTTGACCGAGTCGTTGCCACTGTCGAATGCGATTGTGTTGTCCGAGCCGCGCTTGATGACCCACGCGCTGGATGCGTGACCGTCACCGTCCGGATCGCTGAAGGCGCTGGCCTGCAAAGTCAGTGCCAAGGCTTGATTGGTGG
>QHPW01000109.1:5646-6847 GCA_003219675.1 Verrucomicrobiota bacterium | reverse complement strand
GACGCGATGGCCGTGGACTCGCTCGAACCGTGCGGCGTGTATTTCGGCACCACGGGCGGCCAGGTTTATGGCTCTGCCGACAGCGGCAACACGTGGAATCCCATCGTCCGCGACCTCCCGGCCGTGCTGTCAGTCGAAGTCCAAACTCTGCCATGATCCGCGTGGTGCTCCCCTATCACTTGCGGACGCTTGCCCGCGTGGAGGGCGAGGTGGAGCTTGAAGTTGCGAGCCCGGTCACGGTGCGCTCGGTGCTCGACGCACTCGAAACGCGCTACCCGGTGTTGCGCGGGACGATTCGCGACCACGGCACTTTGAAGCGCCGGCCGTTCGTCCGGTTCTTCGCCTGCAAAGAAGATGTGTCCCTCGAACCGCCGGAGACCAGGTTGCCTGACGAGGTCGTCAGCGGTAGTGAACCGTTCCTGATCGTGGGGGCGATGGCAGGAGGTTGAACCCGGCGAGCATCCTCAATCAAACCAACAACCACAGAAAACCTATGTTCATAAAAATCCTTATCGGCATCGCGGTGATCATCATCGTGCTTGTCATTATCGTTGCCGCCCGGCCTTCGGAATACGGCGTCACGCGTTCGGTTGTTATCGCCGCGCCGCCGGAGGCGGTGTTTCCGCACGTGAATGAACTCAAGAAATGGGCCGTGTGGAATCCCTGGGAAAAGATCGACCCGGCGATGAAGCTTACCTACGACGGTCCGGCATCCGGCGTCGGCGCGAGTTAGTCCTGGGTCGGCAACAGTAAGGTGGGCGAGGGCCGCATGGCGATCACGGAGAGCCGCCCCGGCGAACGGGTGCGGCTCAAACTCGAATTCTTCAAACCGATGGCCGGGGTCAGCACCGCCGAGTTCACCTTCAAGCCCGAAGGCAGTCAAACCAGCGTCACCTGGAGCATGACCGGCAAAAACAATTTCATCGCGAAAGCGTTCTGCATGTTCGTGAGCATGGACAAAATGATCGGCGGCCAGTTTGAAAAAGGGCTCGCAGATTTGAAATCAGTGGCGGAAGCCGCGGTGAGGAAGTGAGAGGAAAAATTCAAATAAATGTCCTGAAATCGTCCGTTCGTCCGTCGTATTATTGAAGCGAAACAATCAACCACTAACCGAAAGAAAAATCATGAGCGCACAAACACAAGACAAATACATGCTGCTGTTCCGGGGCAACGACTGGCACAAAGGCCTTTCGCCCGAAGA
>QHPW01000109.1:0-5628 GCA_003219675.1 Verrucomicrobiota bacterium | reverse complement strand
CTCCAGCAGCAGGGCACGGTCAAGGCCGGACAGCCGCTGGAACGCGAAGGCCGGATTGTCACCAAAAGCACCGTGGCCGACGGCCCGTTCGCGGAATCCAAGGAAGCCATCGGCGGTTATTTCCTGCTGCAGGTGAAGAGTCTCGACGAGGCGGTCGCCATCGCCAAAGAGTGTCCGGGGCTGGCCTACGGCGCGGTGGTGGAAGTCCGGCCCGTCGCCGAGGAGTGCCCCGTCGGCGCAGAGGCACGGTCTGAAGCCCAACTGGCGACCGCGACGGCGTAATCCTACGGATGGTGTCCCATCTGCAGCGTTGGTGGGGCGAGCGTTCTCGCGAGCCGGCTCGTCGGTAACCTCGCCCCACCGGAAGTGTATGATTGAGCGAACGAAACCAAAACAACAAGTAAGCCCATCCAAGGTCACCCTCCAGGAACCCCAGGAAGTGTCCCGGGTGGTGGAGCATCTTTTCCGTCATGAAGCGGGAAAAATGGTCGCCACCCTGACGAGGATTTTCGGGATCGAACACCTGAACCTGGCCGAAGACGTGGTTCAGGAAGCGCTCGCCAGAGCGTTGCAGACCTGGCCGTTTTACGGCGTTCCGAAGAATCCCTCAGCGTGGATCATGCGGGTTTCCCGAAACCTGGCGCTGGATGTGGTCCGGCGGGAGAAGGTCTTCAACGACAAGGAGCCCGAAATCATTCGGCTGATGGAGCAAAGCAATCCCGCGCCTGAAGTTGCGGTTTTTCCCGAACAGGAAATCGCAGACGACCGATTGCGGATGATGTCCGCGTGCTGTCATCCGCTCGTTCCCGCGGAGGCGCAAGTCGCGCTGGCATTGAAGACGCTGTGCGGATTCAGTGTGACGGAAATCAGCCGGGCCTTTCTCACGACGGACGCGGCGATTGCCAAGCGATTGACGCGGGCGAAACAAAAAATCCGCGAGGCACGGATTCCTTTCGAGATCCCCGCGGGCGCAGAGCTGGCGCGGCGCCTGGACAGTGTTTTGCAATCGCTTTACCTGCTCTTCAACGAAGGCTACAAGGCTTCGATCGGGGAAAAGCTGGTTCGAGAAGAAATCTGTTACGAGGCGATCCGCCTGACGGGTCTGTTGGCCGAACATGCGGCCGGCAATCAGCCCAGGACTCATGCATTGCTGGCGCTGATGTTGTTGAACGCCGCGCGCATCCCAACTCGAGTGGACGGGGAGGGCAACCTGCTTCGCCTCAAAGAGCAGGATCGGACGCGTTGGAATCAACCGATGCTCGCGCGGGGGATGTTTCATTTCGCGCAGTCGGCTGCGGGCCAGGAAATCACCGAGTATCATCTGCAGGCCGGCATCGCCGCCTGCCACTGCGCGGCGAAAGACTACGCGTCCACGGACTGGCGGCAGATTCTGTCGCTTTACGATCGATTGATTGAATTCGATGATTCGCCGGTCGTCGCCCTCAACCGCGCCGTAGCTGTCGCCGGCGTTTCCGGACCGCAAGCGGGCCTGGAGGCGCTTGCCGCGGTTCAAAAGCGACAGTGCATCCAGTCCTATTACCTTCTTTACGCTGTGCTGGGAGAGTTTGAAGCGCAACTAAACCACAGTCAGGCTGCGGCCAATCACTTCCGAAAGTCGCTGCAACTGGCTGAGCTTAAGTCGGAGCAGACATTTTTGTTGAGCCGGCTCCGGGATACCGAGCGCAGCGCGGCCGGCGCCGCAACCAAAGTAGTGGCACGGGCGTCTCGCCTGTGAGTTTCGAGTTTTGGCGCCATGGAATCGTGCTGGAACAGACGGGCGAGACGCCCGTGCCACTACGCCTGCCACGAACTTTGCGCGACTTGCAGCGATTTCGACAGATACTGATAGAGAGGCCGTCAGGCCGCTGGATCTTTCGCCGCGTCATCCAACGACATGACCGCCTGAGTGGTGTCGCCTTCAGTCCGCACAGGGACGCGAGCTGACCGAGGCTGCGGCCGGAACCGGGCCGATCGCCGAGAAGACGGTGTCTTAAACCCTGCTCGTAATCTCAAGTTCCGGAGGATTGGCGCATGGCCCGTTTTCAGCGCCGGTTTGACACTCCCCTGCCCGCCCTCTAATTTCGTTTTCAATGTTTGAACTGGTTGCGCCTTATCAGCCGGCCGGCGATCAGCCTCAGGCGATTTCCCGGCTGAGTGAAGGCATTTTGTCGGGGGCCGAACATCAAACGCTGCTCGGTGTGACGGGTTCGGGCAAGACCTTCACCATCGCCAACGTCATCAGGAACACCAACAGACCAACGCTGGTCATTTCGCACAACAAAACCCTTGCCGCACAGCTCTACGCTGAGTTCAAAGGCTTTTTCCCCCACAACGCTGTCGAGTATTTCGTCAGTTATTTCGATTATTATCAGCCTGAAGCCTATATCCCGCGCACCGACACCTTCATCGAGAAGGATTCGAGTCGAAACGAAGAAATCGAACGGCTGCGACTGTCCACGATGAGTTCCTTGTTCGCGCGGCGCGACGTGGTCGTCGTGGCGAGTGTTTCCTGCATTTATGGCATCGGCAGCAAAGAGGACTACGAAGCCATGATTATCCCGATCCGCGTCGGACAGGAACTTGCCCGCGAGCAGTTTCTCGAACGCATCGTGGATTTGCAATACAACCGGAACGACATCGAGTTCACCCGCGGCCAGTTTCGCGTGCGCGGCGATACCATCGAGCTTTGCCCCGCCGGCAGAGAGGACGCGCTGCGGGTCGAGTTTTTCGGCGACCGGATTGAGCGCATCATACGGTTCGATCCCTTGACCGGCCACAAGATTGAATCGTTGCCCGGCATCACCATTTATCCGGGCAAACAATTCGTCACGCCGATGGATAAAATCAAGCGGGCGGTCCTGTCCATTCGCGAGGAACTGGCCGGACGCATCGCGTGGTTCGAGAAGAGCGGCAAACTGCTCGAAGCCCAGCGCCTGAAGATGCGGACGGAATACGACCTGGAAATGATGATCGAAATGGGCGTCTGCTCCGGCATTGAGAATTACTCGCGGCACATCGCAGCGCGCCCGCCCGGCTCGCGGCCCTACACATTGCTGGATTTCCTGCCGGAGGATTACCTGCTGGTCATCGACGAATCGCACGCCACTATCCCGCAAATCGGCGGCATGTATGCCGGCGACATCGCGCGCAAGACCGTCCTGGTGGAATACGGATTCCGTCTGCCCAGCGCCCTCGACAATCGCCCGCTAAGCTTCGAGGAATTTCAACGTTTTCAGAAACAAACCATTTACGTCAGCGCCACCCCGGGTCAGCGTGAGATCGAATGGTCGCGCGGCAAAGTAATTGAGCTCGTGGTCCGGCCCACCGGCCTCGTGGATCCGAAAGTGACGGTCAAACCGCTCAAAGGCCAGATCGACGACCTGATCGAGGAAGCGCGCAAGCGGGTTGAACAGAAAGAGCGCGTCCTCGTGACCACGCTTACGAAACGCACCGCGGAGGAATTAACCGACTATCTGCGGGAGATCGGAATCAACGTGCGTTATCTGCACAGCGAGATTGACGCCATCGAGCGGGTCGAGATATTGCGCGCCCTGCGCAAAGGGGATTTCGATGTGCTCGTCGGCATCAACCTCCTGCGCGAAGGGCTCGATCTGCCAGAGGTTTCACTCGTGGCGATCCTCGACGCGGACAAGGAAGGTTATCTGCGCAGCGCCACCAGTTTGATTCAGACCGCGGGACGCGCCGCGCGACACATCAACGGCGAAGTCCTTCTATACGCCGACGTGATGACGCAAAGCATTCAGAAATTTCTGGCCGTGTCAGATTACCGCCGCAGGAAACAGATCGCCTACAACCAGGAACACCACATCACGCCGCGCGGCGTCAGCCGTCCGGTGGAAGAAAGTCTCGGCGCGCGCTTCGGCGGGGCGGAAACGGCCGCCGCCGTGATCAACGACGCCGGCGGCAATTTTGACGTGACCGAAACGACCCGTGAACTGGAGGAGCAGATGCTGGAAGCAGCCAACAATCTGGAATTTGAAAAAGCCGCGCTGTTCCGCGATCAGATCAGAGAATTGAAACGGAGTGTCAATATGGACAAAACGGAACCGGCACAGCGCCAGGTCAGCTACAGGAAAGGAAGGAAACGGAAGACAGGGGTGTGACCGTTTTGCCCTGCGGTTGGCTGTCAGTGGCAGCTCAATTCCACGACAGATCTTCGGGTGTTTGCGAGAGCAATCGATACTTCCAGCCTTTCTGACGCAGGATCATTTGCCAGAGTTCTTCGGGTTTGGTGTTGAACACCAGGTCAATGGAGGCGGGATGCGTGAGCCAGGCGTCGCGTTTCATCTCGTCGTCGAGCTGGCCGGGGCTCCACCCGGCGTAGCCCGCAAAGATGCGCACCTGTTGCGTCGGGGAAAACGACTGGCCGATTTCCACCAGGTCATCCAGCGAATGGCCGAGGTTGAGGTTCGACATCACGTTGCCGTTCAGCAAAAAGTTGTGGCTGTGCAAAAAGCTGAGCGCCGAAGGCTGCACCGGTCCCCCCAGGTAAAGGGGCTGTTTCCTGAGGCTGTCCTCCATGTCCGCCACGATCATGTCGCCGACGTTTTTTCCGCTGCCGCGGTTCAATACCAGCCCCAGCGCGCCCTCAGGGTCATGCTGACAGATCAATACAACGGTTCGATGGAAAAACGAGCCTTGCAGTTTGCCCCCGTCGAGCAGCAATTGTCCCTTCAGCGATTTGAATTCGTCTGCCATGGTACTCTGCCGGAAAAATAATTTGCACAGGCTTGCTTCGTTGACAATCCCGATTAATCTGGGACCGTGCAAAAAATGTCCTTGCTTCTGCTGCTCGCGCTGACACTCGTGTTGACCTCCGGCGGTTGCGCCAGTGACAAAGGAAGCCGCGAATATGTCTCCGGCAAGGGATGGGTGCCCACGTGAGAATGAGCGGGTGTCACTCCTTCTGAGTGCGCTATGCCAACTTTTGGTGACTACGAGACAGTCGGCGAGCCGGTCGCGACCAGGGACGAGCGCGGCCACGTCTCGACCGTCTGGCAGGCGCGGAAAAGCGGTGCGAGCGGCGGCCGGCTTTACGCCATTAAATGTTATGCTCCGCACCGCCGCAAGCCAAAGGAGGGACAGCCCGAAGACGCGCTCGATGAGGATCGGGTCCTGGAGTTCCTCGAAGGGATCAAGCAACTCAAGAAGGCCCACAGCGAAGGGGGCCGCTGCCTGCCTCCCATCCACGCCTTCGGGATTGCCGACACCGGTGCGTGGTATGTCACTGATTTTTACCCGCGCAACACGCTCAAGGCCTGGATTGCCCGGCGCGGCGGCGTGGACAGCGCTGCTGCGGTGCGGCACGTCGTTTGCAGCGTCGTTACCGGGTGCCTCGCATTGAAGCGGGCGCGGGGCTATTCGCATGGCAACCTGAAAAGCGGCAACGTGTTTCTGGTGGGCAAGCCGCGCCCATTACGGCATACCCCTCTCCATCTCGCAGATCCTTATCCCGCGGCGCCATTGCAATTATCTCGTCTGGAGGGCGACGACCGGCACGAACCGGGCGAACTGCAGGACAAGGTGATTGAGGCCCACGACCTGCGGGCCCTTGGCGAACTGATTCTCGAGCTGGTCGAAGGCCGGCTTATCCAGAGTGGAGACGAT
>QHPW01000014.1 GCA_003219675.1 Verrucomicrobiota bacterium | reverse complement strand
TTCTCTGGCTGCGACCTGCAGGAAACGCCGCTCCGTGGCGACCCCAGCGTCATAGGTTCCGTTCACTACCGCCTCGACGGGCGTCATCTCGCTGAACGGGTTCCCCAGGACCGGCCCCTCACGCCGCGCCAGGTCCGAAGGGTGGTTATTGGAGCGCTCCATTTCGTTTTTCGCATCCATTGGGACCATGAACCACCCCCTCACCCGGCCTCCGGCCACCCTCTCCCCATCGGAGGGGGGGAGGGAAGGGGTGTGGTGACGGCTCATGGAGGGTTCCTCCTGGGCATCGACGTAGCGATATTTGTCCAAATCCCTCGCGCGGACGCCTGCTTCCACCAGGCAGGCCTTTGTCCAAAGGGTAAGCGTCGAATCCGCCGCGCCGAAGAGGAAGGATTTCCCGCGAATATCGGAAACGGTTTCGATGCCGGTCCCCTGTCCCTTTGCGTGTGAAGATGACTGCGGGTTCTCCGCGTAGCGCGGCTGGCCCACGCGTGCGGACGACTCTTACCAAAGGTTGAACGTCCGGGTCCTGCATTTTGGCGCGCACGTACTCCCGGGCGTTCATTTGCATGAAGTCCACGTCGCCACGGATCAAATCCAGCACTGCCTGTCCTTGGCTCTTGTATAGCCGGAGATCGATCCGTGTCGGCTTTTGAGCGAGGGCACTCAGACCGTGCTCGAGATGCTCCAGCAGGGGCGCTGCGCGCATGGCTCGATCCAAAGGGTTTCCTTCGGCGGCAAACGCGACAGTGAATCGTTCCTCGCCGCCTCGCAAACGCGCGGGCTCCTTGCCGGCCATGGCTGAAAGGGTCTCCGATTTTATGGCAAAAAACGGCTTGGGCAAACTCCAAATCTCCTGGAGCTGCCGCGCTGTTTCGGTGCGAAGGATGGCCAGCGCGATGGATTTGCGCATTTTCTCTTCGCGGGCCCTGGCCAGGAGGGCCAACGTGAGAGCCATCCCAATCACCAGCCCGGCAATCAAGGTTGCCAGCGCCGGATTTCTAGCCGTCCATCGCTGGAGACGAAGAACTGGTCCGGCTGGCCGGGCGCGGATGGGTTCACGGCGTTGCCAACGTTCCAGGTCTTCCGCAAAGTCCAGAGCGGAGGCGTAACGCTGTGCGGGGTCCTTCTCGAGACACTTGAGGCTGATCGTCGCCAGGTCGCGATCCACCGACGCATTCAACAATCCGGGGTGCGTCGGGTCCTGTTCCATCACCCGCCGGAGAATCTCGATCGGCCGATCCCCTTCGAACGGTGGGCGTCCGGTCAACAACTCGTAAAGAATGGCGCCGAGACTGTAAACATCCACCGAACGTGAAGTGCGTTTCCCGGCCGCCTGCTCGGGTGCCATGTAGCTCGGTGTCCCTAACGACTCGGCCGTCAGGGTCAAGGCCGTCTCCCGGTCCAACAATTTTGCGACGCCAAAATCTGTCACGTGCGGATTTCCCTCCTGGTCCAGAAGGATATTGCTCGGTTTTAAATCGCGGTGCAGGACGCCCCGTTCATGCGCGTAGTGAACCGCCCTGGCCACAACCGCCAGGAGCCGGGCTATCTTGAGTTGGCGGCGATTCTCATTCGGAGCCCGCTCTCCCTGAATTGGCTCGTACCAGACGGACCAGGCAAATTCGCGAAGCTTCTGAGCCAGACTCGCCCCCTCGACCAACCTCATGACCAGAAACGGATTCGTCTCGTGCTCCCCAACCTCGTAAATCGGCACGATGTTCGGGTGATCCAGTTTGGCGGCGGCTTCTGCCTCCCGACGAAAACGCGCCAGTGCAGCCAGAGAGGCCAACTCTCCCACGGCAATCATTTTCAGGGCCACTATCCGGTGCAGGGACAATTGGCGGGCGCGATAGACAACCCCCATTCCGCCGCGCCCGATTCGCTCCAGTAATTCGTAATCCCTTAAGCCGAACTTCGCGTCACTCTCGAATCCCGGATCGTCCAGCGCGCCGTTGGCGCCATCTCTCTGGCACGACAGCCCGAGGTCCAACAAACACCTTGGGCACTGGTGAAAGGAGACATCCTGCCGGATTTCGTGGCCGCAGGACGAACATTTCAACGTTTCGATCATGGCGCCGCGCGAACTCACACCTTCATTAACAGGTACAACAAGAACCCATTCCCCAGGTTACACAGCCGCCGTCGCAACAGCCAACGGCGCGCCGTTGGTCGGCGGTGTAAAGTCCGCCCCGCGTGCCGTCCGAGGTTTAGGGTTCCAATGCGCGGCAAGAGGCCGTGTCGTTCGGCCAGCCATCGGCCGTCTTGCCCATGTACCCCAACAAAGCGGGCGAGAGACCCGCCGCATCAGGCGAGACCCGGTCCCCTCTACTCCAATGCCGCAAACAACTGGCGTATTTCATCGTCAATCTCTTCCGGACGGTCCAGCGTCCGTGCAATCTGCGCGCGCACCAGTTCTCCAAAACGACGGCGCAAACGATGCACAGTGACTTTCACGGCGCCCTCGCTCACGTTCAGGCGGGCGGCAAGTTCCTGATAGGATTCTCCCCCAGGCTCTCCGGTGAGGTGATGCTTCAACGTCTCAAACAACTCACCCTTGCGGGCGGCCACGCATTCATTGCGAAGCTGGATCATCACGCGCTCCAGAAGCATCAGCGCCCAACGGCGATTAAAAATCCTTTCCGGTGTCAGGTGGTCGGAGGGATCGATCGATTCCCGGTCTTCAGGCTTCAAATCCTCCCAGGAAATGAACAGCTGCTGACCACCGCGCTTCAACGTATGTGTCTTGTGCCATTCATTATCCAAAAAGTGTTTCAGTGAAACCAGCAGGAAGGATCGGAACCGTCCTTTGGACGGGGCGACTGCCGCCAAAGCACGTTTCTCGAAAAGGTGCGCAAAGAATGCCTGAGTCAGGTCCTGCGCCTCATGAACCGCATGGCCACGCCGGCGAATGTAAGCGTAGAGCGGAGGCCAATAAATCCGACACAGCCTGACCAGGGCTTCTTCCGCTCCCTGGCTCGCGTTCAATACGACGGTCCAATGGGTCGTCCCGAATCGAGCGGAATGACTTGCAGTCGCCTCGGAATGTTTGCGGGGTGAAAGCATAGGAGGGTTGGATCGAAAAACGCTCAGAGCAAATTAGGGCGTCCGGATGGACAGGGCTCATTCCGCGGCGCGAATATTCCAATCCCGGCGTTCTGGCCGGTGATCACCGGCGTCCATTGGATGGTCAAAACCCCTTTGTGCAACCGTGGCACGTCCGTCGGCGAATGACAACCTGTTTGTGGTTGTGTTTGTATTTGTGGCCGACCGTTGTGACAGGGTCCTTTCTTTTTCGAACGTGAAACGTTGGAGTTCATGCTTTAGCATGTTGGCGGCCCGGAACAGCCTAAGAGCTGAACTCCAACATGTTCGCCGGACAAACCTAAGAACCCTCACCGTTGTGATGCTGGTGCGCCCGTCTGTTCGAGTGAATTCTCCTGTGCTGACAGGAGTCCAGAAACTCTGTATGGTTCGCACCACGCCCCTGGAGCCGTCCATTTGGGATGCGTTGGTTCTATAGTGTGATTGCGCTTTGTCTGAAACGCTGCCGGTCAATTACCGTCGTGCTGCTTTGTGTCGGCGGCTGGTGCATTGTCGATCGGTGCATCGCCTCATCGCCTCGCCCGGAATCGCGAAAGGCCTCCGGAATCGAGGCGTCTCGCAAAGCGATGAAGATTCTGAAGGCGGAGTGTTTTGCATGCCACAACGAGGAGAAGAAAAAGGGCGGATTGGTGCTGACCTCGCGTGAATTACTTCTCAAGGGCAACGGCGATGGCGTGGTGGTCGTGCCGGGCAAACCGGACTCCAGTCGGCTCCCCCGGGCGCTTTTGGCCGATGCCGATCCTCACATGCCTCCAAAGAAGCAGCTTACGGACCCGCAGATCAAGGCCATCCGTGACTGGATCAAAGGCGGACTGGTCTGGGATGCCAAGGCCCTGGCAGACGACGAAGCCAACCTGGCGCCGGTGAAACTCGCCGCGCTGCCGTCGTCCTATCAGCCGGTCATGGCGCTTGCGCTTTCGCCGGACGGCAAAAAGCTGGCGGTTGGCCGCGGCGGATCAATCGTGGTGCACGATGTGTCACAGACGAATTTTCCGGTGCTCGCGCAACTGGAGGCGCATCGTGACGCGGTGCAGGCGCTGGCCTGGAGTCCCGATGGGCGCTGGCTGGCGTCGGGCGCCTTCCGGCGGCTCGTGCTGTGGGACACCGAGTCGTTCAAATTGGAGCACGAATGCACCAACGGATTGTCGGGATGCGTCACCGCGATCAAATTCGCGCCCGACGGAAGCCGACTGGCGCTGGCCGACGGCGTCCCAGGACAAAATGGTTACCTCCGGTTGATCGACACCCCTGAAGACAGGATCGCGGCGTCCTGGCGCGCGCATGGCGACACGATCTTTGACATGGATTTCAGTCGTGACGGCACGCAGCTGCTGACCGCCGGCGGGGACAAATTGATCAAGGTGTGGGAACTCGCCTCGAAGAAGGAATCGGCCAGGTTCGAGGGCCACACCGCGCAGGTGCTGGGCGTCGCGTTCAACACCAACGCAACGCAAATCGTCAGCGGCGGCGCCGACAAGGAGATCAAGGTCTGGGATACCAAGACCCGCGAGAAAATCATCAGCCTCGGGAGCCATTCAGCCGCCGTGACGAGCGTCGCCTGGCCGGGCGACGGAAAAGTCATCTTCGCGGCAACGGATGCCGGCGACGTCTCCTCCTTTATCAATTTAAAGGCACACACCGGAGAGCAAAGTTCGAGCGGTGGCGACGAGAAAAAAATCGGGAATGCGAATGAGACCGTGTTGTGCATTGCCACCTCACAAGACGCCAGGACAATCTTCGCGGGAAGCCATGACGGGTCCGTCCACGTCTGGGACAGCGAGCGGAAGTTGCTGGCGAAGCTTGCTCCGCCGACGGACGAGGCTCGGGTCAGTGGAAAGCGCGACGGCGTGACAAGCAAGGCAGGGCAGGCTGTCCCCAGCCCGCCGGGTCACGGCGCGGTGAGGACACCGAGCCCTACCGATGGCGCGGACAAACAACAAGCAGGGCGGGCTGTCCCCAGCCCGTACCCTGTGGTCAAGCAACGCCGCGATAAACCGGCTGTGAACGCCGTCACCCTTAAATCTTCAGCGGTTGTTTCTCTCACCGCAGATCCGAAGGAGCTTCACCTCACCGCAGACGCGCCGCGTCACGGCGTGCTGATCACGGCGCATACGGCGGATGGCTTTGAGGTGGACGTCACGGATCGCGCCAGGTTTTCGACGAGCCGCCACGCGCCGTTCGAAGCGCGTGAACCCGGCGAGGTGCGCGCGTTGCGGCCGGGCCAAGGGACTTTGATCGCGTCATTCGGTCCTCAGCGCATCGAGATCCCGATACGAATCGAGGCGAGCTCGAGCGGGGATTCGGAGTCGGCACCCTTCTTTGAGCCACCCCCTGTCAGTTTCCTCCGCGACGTCCTGCCCGCCCTGAGCAAAGCCGGGTGCAACGCAGGCTCGTGCCACGCCAAAGCTGAAGGCCAGAACGGCTTCAAACTCTCCGTGTTCTCCTACGATCCCGGGTCCGACTACGCGCATATCGTCAAGGACGCGCGCGGCCGACGGGTCTTTCCCGCCGCGCCGGACGAAAGCCTCATCATCAGGAAGCCCACCACTGCGATTCCGCACGAAGGCGGCCTCCGCTTCGAGCGCGGTTCCGAAACGCATCAACTCCTCGTCCGCTGGTTGCGCGAAGGCATGTCCTACAGCGTCACCAACGAACCCGCGCTTCAGCGTCTCGTCGTCTTTCCCAAAGAGCGGCGCTACCACAAGAGCGCCACGCAACGTTTGCTCGTTGAGGCTCATTACTCGGACGGCAGCGTCCGCGACGTGTCCCGCCTCGCGGCCTTCGCCTCGAACGACAAGGAGATCGCCACGGTGGACGAGCATGGAATCGTCACCATCGGCACGCTGACCGGACAAGGCGTCGTCGTCGCGCGCTACGCGGGCCTTGTAGCAGACGCGCACATCCTGGTCCCCGCGGATCGGCTCCTGCCCGAGGTCCAATACGCGGCCTTGCCGCGCAACAACTTCATCGACGAACTGGCCTATGCCCAATTCCAACGGCTCGGCCTTCTTCCGTCGGAATTGTGCAGCGACGTCGAGTTTCTTCGACGCGCGTCCCTCGATGCGATCGGTGTGCTGCCGACGCCGGATGAAGTGCGGGACTTTCTAGCGGAAGTGTCCCCGGAAAGTGCGAGGGAGAAAAGGAGAAAAGGAGAAAAGGGGAGTGCCGCCGATTCCCCTCTGCCCCTCTTCTCCTCTGCTCCTCTGCCCGCTGCGGCGACTCGACGTGCCGCTCGTCTTGCTCTCATCGACCGTCTGCTTGCGCGCTCTGAGTACGCCGATTACTGGGCCAATAAGTGGGCCGATCTGCTTCGGCCCAACCCCGACCGCGTCGGCGTGAAAAGTGTCTTCACCCTCGACCAATGGTTGCGCGACAGTTTCCGTCAGAACAAACCCTACGATCAGTTCGTGCGCGAAATTCTCCTTGTCGAGGGCACGAACCATCGCGACGGTCCGGCGGTGATCTATCGCGATCGGCGCGAGCCGGCCGATCTCACCACGCTGTTCAGCCAGCTCTTCCTTGGCACGCGGCTCGAATGCGCCCGTTGCCACCATCACCCGAACGAGAAATGGAGCCAGGACGACTTCTATCAATTCGCCGCGTTCTTCGGTTCGGTGAAACAAAAAGGGGCCGGCCTGTCGCCGCCGATCTCCGCCGGCACCGAAACGTTCTATTTCGCGTCCGGCGGGAGCGTGAAACATCCGGTCACGGGCGCCGTGATGTCGCCGCGTCCACCAGACGGTCCCTCTGCGCAGCCTGGCAATGATGCCGACTCGCGCCGCGCGCTGGCCGATTGGCTGATCGTGCCGGACAACCCGTTCTTCGCCCGCGCCGCCGTCAATCGCGTCTGGGCCGTCTTCTTCGGACGCGGCCTCGTCGAGCCGGTGGACGACTTCCGCATCTCCAATCCGTGCGTGAACCCGCCGTTGCTCGACGCACTCGCCGACGATTACATCAAGCACGGCTACGACTTGAAACATCTGATGCGAAC